>NZ_JBNQGD010000193.1:0-3458 GCF_050436765.1 Arachidicoccus sp.
ATCAGTAGATTCTTTCAAAGCTTCCTCTCTTGTCAAAACTATCTTTTGCGCACCACCGATGATACCGCTGTAATAAATGAACGTCTCACCGTCCACCCATGCAATGTTATCCGCATGGCAGTTGTGGTTGTTACGGTCTTTAAAAATAACGTGTTCAAATTTTTTGGGGTTAGGTATAAAATGCCCGGCTACTAATTTTGCCAAGCCCAGGTATCTGTATCGTTCTCCCACACGCACACGTACTTTTAGCGACTTCTTTTTTCTGACTATCGGTTTTATAATCATGTCGCCCTTGTACACCACGCCTTTCCGCGTAATGTAATAGCCCGGAACGCCTTTCACGGCTACTCTTTCAGGGTCTATCCAGTCAGGTTCTCTTTTAGGTCGGGCTATGCCCAATAGTTCATCAGTTTCGGCGCAGCGTTTTACAAAACGGATAAAGCCTACCGCCGATACCCAACGGAGATTTTCCACGCAGCAGTTGGCACTATCCCTGTCGATAAAAATAAGACGGTCATAATTGTCGGGATTGGGTATAAAGGTCATAGCGACCAGTTTGGCAGTAGTGATGCGGATACTTTTACCTTGAGCATCGCGCAGCTTTACCCTTTCTGCCCTGTTGCCTGCACCTTGTGAGGCGTACAGACGGTGTTGTCCATGGTACACTTTACCGCACGGTGTTACAGCATAATTTTCGTAACCGGGAATGGGCATTGCTGCTGCCCTGTCCGCACTGTCTTCCAAAGTGGATGGCTGTTGGGATAAAGATTCTATTTCAATATGGCGTTGGTTGTAGCGGATGCTGTCGCTAAGAGATACCCAAACAATATTATCCGCATGACAGTTATCCTTATCCCTGTCTATTAAAATGATGTGGGTGTGGTTATGGGGATTGGGCACATGGGTCATAGCGACCAGCTTGGCAACAGCAATGGCGGTAACTTTACCTCCAGCCCTTAGTTTTACCCTTGCCGACTTACCCGCAGCTTGTATGGGTTTTAGTTGGCGTTCGCCATGGTGCACATCGCCGTTACGTGTTACGCTATAGTTTTCATAGCCCGGTATAGAAGCTGCCTTTTCCATAAAAGGCAATTAAAACATTACTGCGGGTATAGCGGCTTGTACGGCACTTGTATCTTACAACAAAAGGATTGTTTCTTACCAATGAAAAATTTTGTATTATTGTAGTATGAACGAAGCGAAAACCATACACGAAGGACATAACGTTAAACGCATACGCGAGATGCTCGGTATCAAGCAGGATGCACTGGCAATACAGCTCGGGCTTAGCCAACAGGCAATTTCTCAAATGGAACAGAAAGAAACACTCGATGTGCCGATGCTGGAAAAACTGTCTAAAGTGCTGGGTGTTACACCGGAGGCTATCAAAACTTTTAGCGAAGAAACAATTGCTTTCCAGATACAGACAATGAACGATAATTCCCAAGCAATTTACCAGTACAATTTTAACCCTATCGACAAATTAGTAGAACTCTACGAAGAAAACAAAAGACTCTATGAACGCATGCTCAAAGACAAAGATGCAGTCATCCAAAAATTGTTGGAAGGAAAAAAATAAAAGTACAAAGTTACTTTTTTGCACAGATATGCACACACTTATTGTGCCTACACCACATATCTAAGCTAGTGGGAGTATGGATAGAAGTTAAGCTCATTAAGTTTACTATAGCTTCTTCAATGATTTCTTTTTATAAGCATAATAAAGCTCCATATACCCGCGACTGCATTCAATAAAGTTTCTGAACTCTTCGAAGCACTCGCTGCAATTCTACCGGTCGTATTATTCAAGAGAATGAAACCTTGATTTGTGATACGGTTTTTAGTATTTTTGTCTCTATTTGTTGTTCTTACTTTGCAGTAGCTACCTATGAAATCTCTTAAGCTCAATGATACAAACGTTTTCAATTTTAGACGGCATGCGTATTTTGTATTGTCGACATTAAAAAACTTTCGCTCACGTATTCATTTCTACGCATTACCGACCGTGGCGTGAAAGATATCGGAATAACAGAGCACCAAATCTCAATATTCAGTTTTTGGAATTACGAGGGTGGTCAATGGAAAGAGGTATTACAATTGCAAAACCACAACTAGTTTTAGATGAAATAAAGTATTATTTAAGTTCACCAGTGTTTTTCCACCGTGAAAATCTTTCAGGAGCTACGGGCAGATTTTTAGAAGCTATTCTTGATTTTTTGACAATTAATTTTCAAAGTCGCTTGAAAAGAAAACCTGGCAATGATTACACATTGAGTGAACTGTTAGATTGCCTATCAAAAGACTTGCTTAAAGTACTGAAAGTGCAAAGAATGGATTGTTTACAAGATGGAAAGTATTGCAACAATAACGTTGCCGATGAAGTATATTTAAAACCTGTAATAGATGAGATTAAAAACTTGAAAGCTATTAGGAATCAGGTTGGGGCTCACTTTACTTTTGATGGTGCTTTAGTCAGTGATAATGACATCGAGGATTTTGCCAAATCAACAATTAAATTAGCCGAGTTATTGGTTTGCCCAATAAATGGGACTTTACCACACAGAAATAAATCAGGATCGTATTGGGAAACAAAGAGTGGCGCAATTCGACTCTTTCCTTTAATTGAACCATAAATGATAAAGCAATACCAAAATACAGAACGAATCCCTACTGCTAACAGCACCTACCCAAAAGTGGCAGTTCAGTGGTTAAATCAAGCATTGTGCTTCTATCAAAGTTTGTGCTTTGACAGTGAAGTGCTTCGATATCGCCGCCTTCGGGTAGCTGCAAAACGTTACAAGCAATCCCCCATATTACGCCACGAATATACTCCCTACGCTAACGGTTGGATATGAAAAAGTAGTAAATTATCCCTGCTTATTGTAAGGCCGATTTTAAAACTGTTGCGTAATAGCACGAGTGCAATCCTGGTTGGGAAGTGTGTGAATACTCCAGTGGTGGTACAATTTTTTGTAACCCCGTTTATAATATTCTTTTGTCAGAAATGAGCTTCTTCTTTAAGCATTTTATAACCATAAAAAATAATGAATATGCAAGAAGAAAAGCAAATTAAAATGGAAGTTGTAAACCCTTATTACAAAAGGAGGCAGAAATGGTTACTTTTAATGCACCGTTTTACCACTATTTTTTATAGGTAGCAATACTTACAAACTTAACCATAAAATGGCTTTATACGCTTTTAATTTTAAGCATTAACACTAAGCCATTTTATGGATAAGTTTTAAAAAACAACAGCTACATAAAAAATGAGGAAACGGCAACCCTAAAGTTGTAAACCATAAATAGGATTAAAATATTTTTTTAAACTTATAGCAGTATTTAATAATAAAAAGTGTAACCTTTATCTAGGGCGATAAAACCTTTCCCTTTCATTTTTGACAAAAGATAAAACTGACGAAACAAAATAACTTTAACTTTGAAAAATAAAAATTAAGTGA
>NZ_JBNQGD010000194.1:0-3560 GCF_050436765.1 Arachidicoccus sp.
TTTGGGCAAATCTGATGTCCTGCGATACAAAGGGCTTGCCTTTGCCTTCATTAAATCCTTGTGCGCTTAAGGCTGCTACATTTTCTAAAGCCGGGCCTTCTCCAAATTGCTTCCAGGCATTGGGGTCCCCAATGTGCCCACATACCAAACTTCGCATCTCGGAACCAATCGGGTACTTTGTATTGTGATAAAGAATCCCATGTCGGTTGAAACTTTACGCTCTCTACATTACTTTTACCAAGTAGATTAACTGCCTTTAAATGCTTCGATAAAACAATACCGGGAGCAAGGCTCCCTAAGTACTGCAGCGCCTTTCTTCTTTCCATAGTCCAATATTCTAAACAAAGCTTGAACCTATTATTCCCAGAATCTACGATGAACTTTATTCCACTTCTTTTAGGGGGGTCAAAGTCACCGGACCTGCCAAACCAGACGGACTTACATCCCAGTTTTTAGCAGTAAACAAACCGTTTTTACCAATATCTTTTGGATCGTGTGCAGGGAAATTAATGTTATAAAATCTTTTGTAAAGAATATTATTTTGATCCATATAACGAATTCTATTCGCCATCAGATTAGACACTTTAATATCTAGATGGTTGCGTTGCTTGAATAAATCATTCGCAATAATCAACCCATCCTTGTCATTTAATAATGTCCCTATATTCTTCCCATTTAACCATACTTCAGCATTCTCTTTTACATTACCCAAATTCAATTTCCAATAATTGGTACCCGCGTCAGGTTTTTTAAAATCTATTTGATAATCGGCAGTCCCAGAAAAATTATTTAATTCATTTTCATCCAAATTTGTCCAATAATCAAGATGTTTTAATTGTATGGGCTTCGGCAATACCGGACCACCAGAAATAAATGTAAGGGTCCATTTACCATCAATGGTTTGAGTATCTTTTTGTGCTTCAAAATAAGGATATTGTTTACCAGAAGTTGCAACAGTATTTGTTTTTAGAATACAACTTTCATTGGGTTGTAATTGCAGGTAAATTTCAACATTTCCATCTTCACCGACTTTAGTTTTTGTAAAACCAAGCGCTTGCGACATCGGGTTAAACACCGCAACAGATTTGGCAACCACAGCTAGAGGCACCCAACCAGTAAAAGAGCTGCCGGATTCATTTACAACAAAATAATAATTTCCACCATTGTAAGAACGCCTTACAAAATGTAAGTCTTGTGATACCATTTTTTCTCGACGAATTTTAGAAAACTGTAGCAGTTTTGGCAAATCATCCCCTTTAATTATGCGCCCCCTTCCGACCTTTGCGACACTTATGCCCTCTGCATTTTGCTGAAAGCTTAACGAATGTAATAAAGCATTAAATTCATTTTGCCTTTGCGTCAAATTTGCCAAACCTGGAACACTCGATGGCAACGATTTATAGATTAAAATACTAGCACCGCTTTTTGCCAAGGACATTATTTTTTGCAAAGTAGAAAGTGGCATATAATGTACATTAGAAACCAGAATAGTCTGGTAATCTCCACCGGCACTTTGAATTAAATTAGCATTGTTTTGTAATTGTTCCGTTTGGTTGTCCGAGATAAAATCAAAGCTATAACCGTTAGCCAACATCCAAGTAGCATTGCTATCAAAATCAGTATTTTCAAAACCTTTCATACCATCGTAATGCTTCAATAGCGATCTGCCGCGATCTGCATAACTATCGAATAATGGATAATATTGCAAAATATCATTATTAGGATGCCCCATTTGAAGAAAGGACTGACATCTAGCGATGTAGGCGTTTACCGTGGCAAAATTATTCCACTGCGGATTAGCTGGCGAAAAATGTACTGATGCATAGAAAAGCCATCCCGGCCAAGGGGCAGATAACGGCGAATAAGCAATCCCATGATAAAAGATATGGTTTACGCCACCCAAGAAATAATTATCAATGGCATTTTTCACTTCACCAAGCGTTGATTTAAAATGTTCATTTAACCATGTAGCCGATTCCGAAGAAGCTAAAGGCTTACCCAAAACATTCGCCGCAGATGTAGCAAATTTAAAACGCAATCTATCTTCTCCTTCTGTTTCTGGAATATCACTTGCCCCATATAAATCCAAAATATTTGCTGGAGAACCGTGTGATTGATTTCTGATAATTTTACCTTTTGACTTAGCCCAACCCTCCCAGGTCTGTGTAAAATTCTTTAATAATAATTCGCCAATTGTTTGCCTAAAATCAGACAGCACACGATCACTTTTTTCATCATTGGATTTATTCAATAAGTATGGCAAATATTGCCTCAAATCATAACCTCTTTCTTTTTGAAAATACTCAAAGAAATGCGGTGTAAAATCTGCCTGACCATTGGCATCATCTACTTCATAAGAATCGCAAAAGAATGAACGAAGGTTTTTCAAACTCCTGTTTCCAAATGCGGTATCAAAGTGATGCAAATAATCTGTGACAGCAGTTTTAGAAAGATGATCGATCACGAATCCTTCACCTCCCGGTGCAGCTCGTTCCACCATTTTTCCGTGCATACCCTGAAACACAGCATATAATTTCCAATCGCCTTTAGGTGCTGTCCAATTTAATTTTCCATTCGCATCCACATCTTTGGTTAGATTCAAAGAGTTACCCTTCTGATCAAAGGCCATTAAAGTTACCAGGGGCAATTTCTCTTGAAACCTTACTTGATCCAGTGCCAACTGCTGCAAATCGGTATTCGCAGAAATAGGGCGTTTTATGTCATTAATGTTTATCTTTTTATGACCCTCTGCACTTATAAAAGCTTTCTGAATAAATACAACCGGCGCTTTCAATTGTTCGCCTTGATTTACACTAAAAATTTCATACCGCAGTTCTTTGCTTTCATCGGCAGGCGTTACCCAGGGGCCACCGAAAGGCCAACCTGTAGCATTTGCCAGATCTATTCCCAAGCCCAATTTTTCCCCTTCCTGCAGGGTATGTTCAAAGACATCCATCCATTTATCAGAAAGATAATTGATATATTTACTCTCCTCTCCTTTCACTCCATAAATAGCCGTCAATTCCATTCCCCCCAACCCGGCTTGTTGGTACTTTTCCATTACTTTATCCAAGTCTTTATTATTGACGGCGCTTCCCTCCCACCACCATCTGGACCATGGTTTTGTTTGTTGTGTAATTTGGGGCCATTTAAGTTGAGATTTACTAACTAAAGGTGTGAAGAAAAATGTGGTAAGCAACCCTAAAAAGATTTGATTTTTCAATTTATTTGAGTAAGTCATTAGAGATATGGAATTTAAATGCTTATATAAAAGTGAGGCCTTAAAGAAATAAAAGTAACTATTTGACTTTAGCAAAATTTACAAGTGCTATCTAAAATTTGTACAAAATTTTTCAATAGCACTTGATAAGAAAAACCGAAATAAACAAACTAAAAAACTTATTACCAGTTAAATTTCAAAAACCAGTTCTTCGGGTCAGCTAGCTTTGCGTCGACCGTTGCTGCTTTACCCGGTTCACCTGCAGCAATAAATTTAGCCGCTATTTTTGCTTGTAAAAAGGCAACACCAGAACCCGGTTGTTCCTTTTCCCTTCTTAAAG
>NZ_JBNQGD010000195.1:0-6384 GCF_050436765.1 Arachidicoccus sp.
CCGAAGACCTCAATTCTAATAATACTTTGTTCGGCGGCAGCTTATTGAAATGGATAGATGAAGAAGCCGCTATTTATGCGATTATACAATTAGGAACTAATAATTGTGTTACCAAATTTATGTCGGAAATTGATTTTGTAAGCTCTCCTAAGCAAGGCGATATCATTGAATTAGGTATTAAGGCAATTAAATTTGGTAATACCTCTCTTACGCTTACTTGTCAAGTACGAGATAAAATAAGTCACAAAATTATCCTTACGATTGACAAAATCGTTTTTGTAACTGTAGACGATGCAGGTCGGTCAACACCTCATGGCAAAACTAAAATCACTTATACTGATGAAAGATTGAGAGAATACTAAAAGTGATGAAAATCGCTAATTATTTTTTTACTATCCTATCTCAAACAATTGCTTTAGTTCTTTATTGCTGAGGTTGCCAATCCAGTTTTCCCCCGTAGCTACGGTCATTTCAGCAAGTGCTTTTTTGGAATGAATCATCTCATTAATGCGTTCT
Organism: Arachidicoccus sp.; assembly: GCF_050436765.1. Lineage (NCBI taxonomy): Bacteria > Pseudomonadati > Bacteroidota > Chitinophagia > Chitinophagales > Chitinophagaceae > Arachidicoccus > Arachidicoccus sp. The sequence continues at coordinate 517 of NZ_JBNQGD010000195.1, forward strand.
TCATATGTGCTTTTGGTAATAAAACGATGTACCATTACATTGCTTTTTTGCCTGCATCTAAATTCAGTTGCGGATATTGAGTGAGATAGTCGATTGAATTATATAACGCAATATTGACGAGAATAGCAGCATTGAAAACTGATAAATAAAATTTACGTAACTTGTGTGAAAGGGGATTTTCTAATGAACAGAATATTTGATTTATTAATTTGTGCCATCATGCTTGTTTCAGTTAATTCGACAGCTGCGCAAAAACTTTCTTTATCTGATCACAACATAAAAAAAGATACCGCAATTTTGTCGTTGACGCATGCAGAAATGCTAAATCCGACTTTTAATAATCCGCTCAAAAAATACAACTATTACAATTGTTTGGGAATAATGTGCCGACTAGAATACAAAATGCAAAAAGCTATTAAAGTTCCAATATGCTTTCGTGTAGGTTCAGTACAATACACCAATAACGTAGATGCGGCGCCAGTTAATTCAGATCGATAAAAATGGCGTGTTGACTTCCTGTTTGAAAATCTCGCCATATTTGATTAAGCAATGTATTCATTCTCGCTCCACTGAGGCCGGTAAAAGCATATAGCGTATTGACCAGATGCCTACAAACTTTGACAACCTGTTGTGAAGAATTAGAAACCTGATTTAATAAGCTTTCTGAGATTTTATCTTTTGCAAGGAGGATTTGCCAGGAATGCTCAACCGCTTCGAGCATTGCGCTTCTCGCTGCTGACCAATTCGCTTCTTCTTTTCTAAAAATGGATTGTAGTTTTTCATTCTCCCACATAAAGGTTTCTCCATATTTTTTTTGTTTAAAATGGATCTCACATTCTTCCATAAAATGCAAAGCCATACCCGACATATTGGCGGCAATCGTACACTCGGCTAATTGCAAAAAGGGATATTGGTACAAAGGAGCCTTTATAACTGCTTTTGCAGGCTCTATTTCAAAACATCTTTCTTTAGGAATGACCAAATTTTTTACTGCAAAAGATTCACTCGCCGATGCAACCAGACCAATTGTATTCCAGCTTTTGATCATTTGGACTTCGTCTTTTAGAAAACAAAATGCTTTTATTTTATTTCTTTCTTCTAAAAAGCAATTAGCTGTAAAAACGGTGGCGTGAGGCGCGCCGCTTGCATGCGACCATTCACCAGAAATTTTATAATTACCACTGTCCAAAATGTGTGCAATGCCGGATGGCGCTCCGCTGCCAGCCAAACAAACTTTTTCGTTTTTAAATATTTGCTGAGCAAATGATTTATCTAAAAATCCCGAGAACCACCCGGCCCCACAGCAAAGGGTAAACGCCCATCCGACACTTCCATCTACCCAACCAATAGCTTCTTCAAAACGGACCGTTTGCGGCAATGACCATTGCAATCCACCATAATCTTTTGCTACCAACGCTTTGAACCACTGCTGTTCGAAAATTAAGGCTAATTGTTTGGGATGCAATTGACCGGCTTGTTCTGCTTTCTGAGCATAACCACGCAGAACCATAATCCATTCTTCTTGTAAAATATTTTGTGGGTGGGTTTTTATAGTCATTCTATCTTTTGTTCTTCGGTCAAAAGTAAAAAATAAAAACAGTCAATTGAATTTCTCAATTGACTGTCTAAAGGAACTCTCCCAGAAATTTAATTTTGGGATGTGAGATTCACTACACAAAATTATTATTTTGTCGTTACAACTTCCCTTTCTTTATTTCGTCCACGACACCTGCATCCAGTAAACTAGAGGTATCCCCTAAATTTTCGGTTTCATTCTCTGCAATTTTGCGCAGTATGCGGCGCATTATTTTTCCGCTACGTGTTTTAGGCAGTCCTTTTACAAATTGTATTTTATCAGGTTTCGATATTGGGCCAATGATACGGGTCACTGTTGCGGTGATATCACGACGAATTAAATCTTCATCGTTGGCATTGTGTGTCCCATTGTAAATGACAAAGGCATAAATGCCTTGCCCTTTTATTTCGTGAGGATAACCCACTACGGCACTTTCAACCACGCCAGCATGTAAGTTGATGGCATTTTCTACCTCAGCAGTACCAATTCGGTGGCCACTTACATTCAGTACGTCATCTACCCGACCAGTAATTTTGTAATTGCCAATTTCATCGCGCATGGCACCATCACCCGAGAAATAATGATTGGGATAGGTACTGAAATAAGTTTTCTTACAGCGTTCGTGGTCGCCAAATGTTGTGCGGATGATGGATGGCCACGGGAACTTCATACAAAGATTACCGGTACCTGCGCCTTCAATTTCTTTGCCATGTTCATCCATCAAACAAGGTTGAACACCGGGTAATGGGAGAGTTGCCCATCCGGGTTTCGATGGCGTAATGCCGGCAAGATTCGAGATAAGTATGCCTCCGTTTTCAGTTTGCCACCAAGTGTCTACTATCGGGCATTTACCTTTACCAATTTTTTCATCATACCAGTGCCAGGCCTCTTCATTGATGGGTTCCCCTACTGAGCCTAATACCTTTAAAGTAGATAAATCTTTCCCTTTTAATGGCTCGTCGCCGTAACTCATCAGGCTGCGAATCGCTGTTGGAGCAGTATATAGAATATTGACGCGATGCTTATCTACCAAATCCCAGAATCTTCCTGCATCAGGATAAGTAGGGATCCCTTCAAACATAACCGTTGTAGCACCTGCGCTTAATGGTCCATAAACGATATAGCTATGACCTGTAATCCAGCCAATATCAGCAGTGCAGAAATAGATGTCGCCCAGTTTATAATTAAATACATTGACGAAACTGTAATTGGTGTAAACCATATAGCCTGCGCAGGTATGAACCACCCCTTTTGGCTTTCCGGTAGAGCCGGATGTATATAAAATAAACAAGGGATCTTCGGCATCCATTTCCTCGGCGGGAGCAGGAGCCATTGCTAAGGTTTCTACTTTTTTAATTTCGTCTTCCCACCATACGTCACGGCCTTTTATCATAGATACCGGAGTGCGTGTACGGGTACAAACAATTACGCGTTCTATAAAATCGCAACTTTCCAATGCGTCGTCAATCAAAGACTTTAAAGGAATATCTTTTCCGCCGCGGAATGCGCCGTCACAAGTAATTACAAATCGAGCACTCGCATCCTGCAAGCGGTCGGCTATACTTTTAGCGGAAAACCCGCCAAAGATGACGGAATGTATAGCGCCAATGCGCGCGCAGGCCAAAACCGCAATGGCTAATTCGGGAATCATTCCCATATATAAACAAACACAATCACCTTTTCTTACTCCATTGTTTTTAAGCACATTGGCAAACTGGGTTACTTTATTGTAGAGGTCGTTATAAGTGAGGACACGGTGGTGTTCATCAGCACTATTAGGCTCCCAGATGATGGCCGGTTTATTGCCTAATGCTTCTAAATGGCGATCTATACAGTTCTCCGTAATATTAAGTTTTGCACCCTTGAACCACTGTACTTTGTAATCTTCAAAACTCCAATCTAATACTTTATCCCATTTTCGCTTCCATTGAAAATTACTTGCTATATCGGCCCAAAAATTTTGTGGTTGCTGAATACTACGTTCGTAAACTTCTTTATATTGTTCAAACGATTTAATTTGATAAGGATAAGACATAATAGAAATATTTTGGAGGGATAATATTACAAAATTTTTTTAAAAAGGGGATTAAAATAACGATTGTATTTGCGGAAACGTTTGTTTTAGTATAAAAAAGAAGCCCTGGTTTTTTACCAGGGCTTTATCAATTTTATTTAAAATAAGAAACTATCAGATCGAATTTGTCGCCGGAAACACCTAAAACATTTGCCGCAGCGTCGCTAATTCGATAACTTAAACCTTCATTTTCTTTCACATTTCCAAGGTTCCATAAAATTTTTGCATAAATGGTTTTGCCATTGGCTTGCACTTTTACGACGGTACCCGGGTTAACATCATTCATTAAAATAAAATATTTTTTGTCTTGCCAACCACTAGCTGTTTTAAATACTCCGGAGCTTCCTTTAGTTATCAGTTCCGTGCCACTTGCCTGGCTCTTATAGGTAGTGGCATATAAGCCTTCATCAGTAACTGCTGGTTTAACAGACGTCTGATCAAAAACTGATGCATTGCTGGGTTTCTCTTCATTATTTCTTTGCTTTTCTTCCTGATTTGTATTAGTAATGGGAGTGTTTTCTGCTGTTTGTGTAGCGTTATTTGGTGGTAGCTGGTTTGTTGTATCACTATTTTGATCTGATGTATTTGCGACAAGATTATCAACAGCCGCCATTTTTTTTAGTTTTAATACTTGTCCTACTTGAATGGTATTGCCCGTAATATTATTCCAATCACGCAAGTCGGTAACAGGTATCTGGTATTTATGACTTATTTGATAAAGCGTCTCTCCTTTTACCACTGTATGTGTATCAGGAATGTCCATTGCTGCTTCAGAGGAAGCATCAGCGTGTTTGGTCGGTATTTTTACTTCTTCCCCAATTGATAATTTGCTTGAAGTCGTCATTTTATTCAATCGCATAATGTCACCAACGGAGGTACCATATTTTTTTGCCAGTTGAGAAAGCGTTTCGCCCTCTTTAATGGTATGTACCTTATAAGAAGATTGAGCCAACGAAGCACCTACAAAGAGAAATAAGGCGCTTATTAAAATTGAAATTCTTTTCATCCGAGTATTATTTGCTTTTTTATTTTTTAAAGATGCTATTTTTTTTAATAGTGATAAAGTTAATCTTTTAAAATCCGCCATTCTGTGGGATAATAATTATTTAGTCGATTGGGCAATATTTTCATCCAGCCCAAATTCAAATGTTCAAAAGTAGCTAAGCACCAACCTTTTGGAGCATTATCTAAATCAAAACTCTGCCGCTTAAGGTATTGCAAACTTTGTGCCTTGTCTAGATTTATTTTATTTATATTGCCATTGACAATAGTGCTAAGTGCCAAATCGTGGGCGGGCACGAGGCCTTTGTTCTTTAATTCTCCGATGGTAATGCCTGCTTTTTTCATATAGAGGTTTTTTTGCAGAACACCAATATCTTCTAACCATTTTTCATCAATTGCCAAATAGTAATTGTTTTGTTTAATATATATTTTGTCTTCACCATGAGAAGTCCAGTTCTGTATCTCGGCTATTTCGTTTTTATTTGCGAGCGTAAGATTATTTGCGATAAAGCTACCTCGATGGATGTCTTTCTTTTTAAAAACGGCAATAAAAAAGCCTTCGCTACGCGTTTTGTCAGGATAAAATTTATAGCCAACTGTCTTATGTTGTTTAGATGCTACAGTGGTAATACCCCAATCTTCCTGTGTTTGTAGAGGGACGTTTTCCAACTGAAAATTATTCATCATCCAATCTAAATTATCTTCATCTTCTTGTGGTGAGTAAGAACATGTTGCATAAATAATCAACCCATTTTCTTTGATGGAAGGATACATGTCTGCTAAAATTCTTTGTTGTCGACGGCTACAGAGTAATACATTTTCTTCGCTCCATTCACTGATAGCATTATTATCTCTACGAAAAAGGCCACTTCCACTGCAGGGTGCATCTATCAGCACCACGTCAAAAAAAGCTGGAATCCTATTAAAATGCGAAGGATCATTATTGGTAACAATGATGTTAGATGTGCCCCACTTTGTTGTATTCTCCAGTAAGATATTGGCGCGCGATTTAATTACTTCATTTGCCACAATTAACCCTTTTTTGAAATAAGCTGCCAGTAAAGTTGTTTTACCCCCGGGTGCAGCACAAAGGTCTAGTACTTTTGCCTCAGAATTCTTATCTATAGTTTGTAAAAGGGCCTCCCATAAAAACTGACTACCCGATTCTTGTACATAGTACAGTCCCGCATGAAATAATGGGTCGTGGGTAAAGGAA
>NZ_JBNQGD010000195.1:6394-13389 GCF_050436765.1 Arachidicoccus sp.
GACGCTCTGTAAGATAATACCCATATGGATTCCAGGGTATTTTATCCTTGGGTAAATCATCCTTATACAAACCTAATTTTTCTGGATTATACCTTATAGATGTCCTAGTTTCGTTATGTAAATGTAGTTCCCGAAAGGCTTTTCTGTTAAAACCTGCCGTGTTTTCCAGAGAATCGAGAAGTGCTTCAGGTAATGGTAATGACACGTTAAAATAGGATGTTAAAGGTCAAAAATAAGAAACTATCGGTTACAATCATTTTGAAATATATGGTACCTTGATTATCTTTAGCGTTCATTTTAAATCTCAAAAGAAAAAATCATGCGTAAACTTTTTATAATCCCCGTTGTACTTTTCACCGCTCTAGTGGCATGCAATTCGGGCACCAATAATAAAGGTGCAGCCGATTCGACAAACATAAGCACCTCTACACAAAATATTGCCAATGCTGCAGTGGCACCTTTACCGGCAATTCCTGCAGGCGCTAAAGTCTATTTCAAAAATATTAAAGATGGAGAAACGGTTTCTTCGCCTTTAAAAATTGAGTTTGGCGTTGACAATATGACCGTAACAAAAAAAGCCCCGGTTGGTAAAATCGCTGAAGGTATTGGCCATCATCATTTATTGATAGATGCCGGAGACTCTATCCCTGCCGGAACCATTATCCCCGAGGATAGCACACATATTCATTACGGAGGCGGACAAACTGAAGGTACCGTGACACTTGCTCCCGGCAAACACACACTTACTTTACAATTTGGCGATGCTATTCATCGTTCTTATGGAAGCGCATTAGCGTCAACTGTTACCGTGAATGTAAAATAGTTTTTTCATACCATGTTTTGCAATTTCAACCCTATTTTCAAATGAGGATAGGGTTGTTTTATGAAAATAACTTACCGCAATTTCTGCACATAGTTTGAGATAAATGACCAAATGGACTATATTTGAAAAGTACTTTGTAAACTTCTTTTATGAAAAAAATCCTTCCTTCTTTAGTATTCTTGTCATGTGCTTTTTGCTCTTTCGCACAACAAGAATCTTATACGCCGGCGCAGTCTAATTTGCAGATGCGTGAATGGTTTCAGAACAACAAGTTTGGCATGTTTATCCATTGGGGCCTATACAGTATTTTGGGTGATGCTGAATGGGTGATGAACAATGAGAATATCAAAGTGAATGATTATGCCAAATTAGAAGACTTTTTCAATCCTGTTTATTTTAATGCACACGATTGGGTAGCGCAGGCCAAGCAGGCTGGAATGAAGTATATAACACTCGTAACACGCCATCACGATGGATTCAGCATGTGGAATACAAAGTATTCTGACTATAATATTATGCACACGCCTTTTCACAGAGATATTGTAAAAGAGATGGCAGACGAATGTCACAAACAGGGCATAAAAATATTTTTCTATTACTCGCTCTTAGACTGGCGTCGTACCGATTATTCTTATGGGACAGGGCGCACAGGGCAAGGAACCGGCAGAACTGTTCGCGGAAACTGGAACGATTATATTCAGTTTATGAAAAATCAATTAACTGAATTACTTACAAATTATGGAACGGTAAGCGGTATTTGGTTCGATGGCTATTGGGATCAAATGGCACCAGAAGCAAAAAATAGAAAAGACAGCACTTTCGTAGATTGGCATATTCGTGAACTATATGATCTTATTCATCGGTTGCAACCGCAATGTATGGTGGGAGATAATCATCATTTGTCACCTTTAGCGGGTGAAGACTTTCAGATGTTCGAGCGTGATATTCCGGGACAAAATAAGAGTGGATTGAGTTTTCAGAAAATATCACAGTTGCCGCTGGAAACCTGCGCCACACTTAACGATTCATGGGGTTTTAATATTAAAGATGATAACTATAAAACGCTTAAAGAGTTTGTAGATTTATTGGTGGGCGCGGCAGGCAGTAATGCCAATTTGCTGATGAATATAGGGCCCATGCCAAATGGAAAGATTGCAGAACCATTTAAGGAAAAACTGGATAGCATGGGTGTGTGGATGAAAACTTACGGTGAAAGTATTTATGGTACCCGTGGCGGATATTTGCCGCTTCAAAAATGGGGAGCTATTACACAAAAGGGAAATAAAATATATGTACATATCCTCCACCATATTGGAGCTGGCATTACATTAGAAGATTTTCCATTCAGTAAGATTACAAAAGCATATTTATTGAAAGATAAATCTCCTGTGATCATAAAGAAAGTTGGAAAGGAGCTGACATTCGATTCTTATAATTCAACACCCGCCGATCCTGATGTAGTCATCGTCATCGAAGGGAAATAAATAGCCATTTTGTATTTCGTAAAATCAAATTTTCTTTTAAAAATATTTTACCCTCGTCGTATTTGGAAAAAAGATACGAAGGGGGAAAAAATATTGTACCTCAGTTTCGACGACGGACCACACGAAACGGCTACTGATTTTGCATTGGAAACACTAAAACAGTTCAACGCAAAAGCTACTTTTTTTTGTATTGGGAATAATGTACAAAAGCATCCCCAAATATATCAGAGAATTCTGGATGAAGGGCATAGCGTAGGTAACCATACTTTTAATCATATAAATGGTTGGAAAGTATGTAAGGCAAAATATTTAGAAGATATTGATGCGACAGAAAAGCTTGTAAAAAGCAATTTGTTTCGTCCTCCTTACGGCCGAATGACTAAAGAAGAAGAAAAATTATTCCATAAAAAATTTCCCGAAAAACAGATTGTGATGTGGGACGTCCTAAGCGGCGATTTTGACAAAAATATTTCTGGCGAAAAATGTTGGCGTAATATCTTAAAAAATACAGAGAGTGGTTCTGTCATTGTCTTGCACGATAGTACAAAAGCATGGCAAAGAATGCACTATGTATTGCCAATGGCCTTAAAATATTTTACAGAAAAGGGATTTAGGTTTGAGCCGTTATAAACGATCTATCAGCGATTCGTGGTTGGCAATGCAGAATCATTGTCTGTGCGCTTCTAATGCACCTTACTTTCGTACAAATTAAAAAATCAGGCAATAAGGTGTCGAAATGGCAAAGGAAGAACGTTTTTAATTTTTAATTAGCGAAATATTTGTCTGGTTGAATTGTTATTTAGGCTGCATTGGGATTAATTACCAACAGTAAGTCCGCCGCGCCGGAATTTTAATAGGCAGATTGACAGTCTGGGAAATAAAACTGCACTTATCCTGGTTATTTCTCGTTGCATTGCTTATGTACACCGCCTTTTTAGTTGTTCTCAAAATTGACCCCAGGAATAGGCTGGACGAAATGGTAATAGGTCCAAACTTTAAAAAGCATATCCTTTTAGGATTAGGGGTCATCTCGTGAGAAATCGGGATGTTTTATGCATAGTCTTTGTAATTAAATTTGCGCAATTTCCTTGCTTTTGCAGCAGTAATGCTGACTACACCAAAAGTTAGACAGCCTCCAACGATTATCGCTTTAATCGTTCCCAACCAATGCGCCATTACGCCGCTTTCAAAATCACCTAGTTCATTGGAAGAACTGATGAACATCGTATTTACCGCTGCTACGCGACCGCGCATTTCGTCAGGCGTAACCAACTGTAAAATGGTACCACGTACCACCACGCTTACTGCATCAAACATGCCAGATGCTATCAATGCTACGCAGGCCAAATAGATATTTTTTGATAGGCCAAAAATAATTATAGAGGCACCGAAACCAGCACAGCACCATAACAATTTTTTACCAGGTTTCGTATTCAAAGGCAGATACGCCAAAAGAACCAATGTAATGATTGAGCCAATGCCCGGCGCAGCACGTAGCAGCCCATATTCTGTTTCAGTCATACGATTAATCTCTACAAAAGCAGGCAAAAGAGCGACCGCCCCGCCAAATAGAACTGTAAACATATCCAACGCCTGTGCTCCTAATAATGCCGGCGTTTTTAAAATAAATTTTACACCCAAAGAGAGGCTTTGCATGACAGGTTCTTTGGTCTTCTTCAAAATAGGCTTTGCTTTGATAATCGAAACCGGAATAAGGAGCAATAATTCTACAACAAAAATCAAAAACATAGAGCCAGTGACACCCGGTATTGCTGTAACACTGCCGGATGCCCGTATCATGTCAATTGGGTTATGCTGCAGCAACCCCATTACGGTATTGATGACACCAAAAGACAAGGGGCCTAATACGGATCCTAATTTAAAACCCATGCTGCTCCAACTGGTTGCATTAGGATAATGTTCCCGTGGCGTTAATTGTCCAAGTAATGCAAATGCGGATGGGCCTATAAATGCCCTCAATATTCCGCCAAAGAATATTAAAGCAAAAATTAATTCTAAAGTCCAATTTAAGCCCAAATGTATTAACGATGTTTGCGTAGATAAAACAAAAAGCCCACTACCTAAAAATAGGTAACCAATTAAGCAAATCAAAAGCATCTTTCGTTTTTCGTGTAGGTCCACAAAGTGGCCGGAAAACATGGAGAAACCAATGGCGGGGATTACCTCGGCAAGGCCAATGAAGCCCATTTTTAAATTGCTTCCCGTAAGGTGATAAACCCAATAATAAATCGCAGTTGACTGCAAGTTTAAAGCAAAATATATTCCGAATCGATAAAGCAAATAGCAAAGGAACTCCTTGTTTTTGAGCACGGGGTTTTTTTCTGAAAAAGATAGACGATCAGATATATTATTATTCATTAAAGGGAATTAGATTGTGGTAAGGAGATTCTCGTAATACCTGGTGTATGCTTACTCTCCAAGGCTTTCAGAATCGTTTGTACATGCATTTCATTATGTAAAAAATCCGCATTAGATGCATCCACAAAAAGGGTGACTAAGTTTTGTTGCTGTATATAATTCAAATATGTATCCTGAATTTTCTGTAAATAATCGTCAGAAATTTGTTGTTCGTACTCCCTTTGTCGCATTACAATATTAGATTGCAATTTGCTTAGCGGTGCGTGTAAATAAATTAAAATATCAGGTAATATTAATTGTTGTAGAATGATATCGAATAAACGTTGATACAGCTTAAATTCTTCCTCGGGTAAATTCACTTTCGCAAATAGCAAGCATTTGGTAAACAAATAATCTGAAATGGTGGTTTGCTGAAACAAATCCGGCAGTAATATTTCTTTCAGCTGTTTAAACCTTTCGGCCATAAAAAATAATTCGAGCGGGAAAGCATATTGACTTGGGTTTTTATAAAATCTTGGCAGAAAAGGATTGTCTGAAAACTCTTCTAAAATAAGACGCGCATTTAATTGCTCGGCTAGCAAATTAGCTAATGTCGTTTTACCTGCGCCTATATTTCCTTCTATTGTAATAAATTTATACTGCATTTGGGTGGCACAAAAGTAATCGTAATTTGGCAATTGTTAAAAGGGATACATGTATATTTTCAACTATCTTTTTGCTATTTCAATAACATAAAAGTTATCTTTGCACTCAAATAGCATATGTAATGGATAGCTCAAATATGACAGAGGCAGTAGTGGAAAATATACCCGGTTATTTATCAGCTACGCTCAATTGCAAATGTCCCAGGTGTAGAAAAGGAGATCTTTTTCAATATAAAAGTGCCTATAATTTGAAAAAAGGCAATTATATGAAAATGAATGAAAAATGCTTGGAATGTGGCCAGCCTACAGAAATTGAATTGGGGTTTTATTACGGTACCGGCTTTGTGAGTTATGCAATTACCGTTTTATTTTCTATTATTACTTTTATTCTTTGGTGGTGCATAATCGGCGTTTCAATTAATGATAACCGGTTATTTTGGTGGTTGGGACTTGATATATTTTTTATGTTATTATTGCAACCGCTTTTTATGCGGCTTGCGCGTAGTTTCTGGATTAGCTGGTACGTAAAATACAATAAAAACTGGAAAGGGGAACGACCTATTGAACCCGAAAGAACCAATAATGAAATGAAAAATGCCTGGTAAATGTAGGCATTAACCTAGTTTTTCCAGAATGTGCAAGTATTCGGTAGTCGAATTAAATTTGTGCTGTCGATTTTCTGTTTTATCTGCTTTGAATCGTTGATAGGAAGTCTCTTCGCGACTATAATGACCATATTTTTTCATTATATGTCGAATGGTTCCTTCGGGCATCAAACCTTCATTATTGTAACTTAAAAATATATGAGAAAATTGAGCATTTCTTATAAGTTCTTCAAAGGATTTCTCAATAGACGTTTTACTACAATATTCTGACTTGTTATAATGACGCAAGCCTGTTTTTCCTTTGGGAATAAATTTATCATACCGAGCGATGGTGTTGAGCAGATGATAGTTTGCACCATATTGACGTGCATTATAGGGCGGATCGAGGTATAAGATGTCGCCTTCAATCTTTTTGATAAGCCTATTGCCATCTGCATTAAAAACTGTATGCTTATTTTCATTTTCCAGAAAATCTGCGGCGGTTAATTGCAAAGGAGCTTGCGCAGTTTTTTTTAATTTTTTTAAATAAGCACCATATACAGAAGCGGTGTTGGCTATTTTATCGGCACTTTCCAACAAGCTGGCTAAAAGGAAAAAATATTCATTATTGTCGATGATTTTATTTTGTTTCCAGCCTTTAATGCTGATACGAATGGAGTCTATCTTTTTTGCGTTTTCATCTGAGAAATACATGCGTTCGCCATGCCCCCCCTTACAATAGTTTTTGTAAATGAAGCCTTCTTTTGGAGGAGCTGCTTTGAGCTCCTCAATTAACTGGTTTTTATTTTCAATCGGCAGATGATTGCCAATATAATTTTGATTTAAAACGTAGCTATAATATTCTAAGTCATTACTGATTATTTGTTTTACCTGCGCCTTAAAGCCCCGACCAACAATGCCTGTTCCTGCGAATAAATCGCAAAAAATTTTTGCCGATAAATCTTCACCAACTACTGCTTTTACAGTATTAACGATAAAGCCTGAGAGTTTATATTTGGAGCCTATGTAATTCATGTAATAAAATAAAGCTATTTAGATAGAACTTGTGAAATTTAATTGT
>NZ_JBNQGD010000196.1:0-1127 GCF_050436765.1 Arachidicoccus sp.
GCTTGGAGTCGATCCAGACGTGAGAACATACCCGGGCACAGGTCATCCCCTATCAACAGTGGGTGGCGGTCTATAAGGACTTTTCCGCCTTCCGGACCATTGGTTTGCTGCTGATGGAGAAATATATCCAGACCCAATACCTGCATTACCGGGGGTTGTGGATGCAACCGGCAAAAGAGCGATACCGCTGGTTGCACGACAACCTGCCCGAACTGGCCAAAAGAGCTCAAGGGAAAGACCTGGGCTCTCTGTTGGGCATGACAAATGTCACATATAGCAGGCTGGGTAAAGTGATATAAATTTTTTTCCCGATTAACAGAGATCAACTCTATGGCTTTCCGGTTGTGTTATTTTTGTACAGTTGTTCGACGCTCCCCTTGTTGAGGCCCATTGCGTAATACAAGAATAGTAACACTGTTTTTTCCTGGCCGGCTCCGGTCACCTTTGCTAATTCCAGGACATCACCCATGTTGAACTTAAGGGGGTTCTTGAGTTTAACCTCAAATTGCTTACCCTGATAGCCCATAGCCTTTCCAAGTGGTGTCTTGTCCAAAATATCGAGCAACCCATCAAAGGTCCTGATCGTTCCATTGTTGATGTCTTGTCCTATCCTGGCAAGTTTCCGCCGATGCTTCTCACTGAATTCTTTTGATTCCTGTTTGTCAGGCTTTTTGGTTTTGATGGGCAATTTGACCTTTTTTGCTGCCATTTCGCATCATATTATGATGAAAAGGTATCATTAAAGGATTTTACATCAATTAATTATATATATAAATATATTATTTATATATTTTACAATCTAACTAGTGTACTTAATTATGTTTTTTGTATACCTTTATTAGCAAAATAAAACTGTTTAGCACAATCCCGCGAGGACCTTTACGACCACATCAATAAAAAAAGGGCCCGTGCTATTGACATTTTGAGGCGTGCATTCCTTTTGGACGGGAAAGCCTTGTAGCCTCATTCAATAGTCGGTCCCCTGTTTTATTCACCGTTGGACTGGTGAAGGAAGCAGGACACAGTTACTGAGCAAGGTTTAAAGCGTGTTGGAATGCAAATGCAAAAGAGAAAGGACAATACTCCCCAAATATAAGGGATTTTTTTATTGTCACGAGGAGAATTCA
>NZ_JBNQGD010000197.1:0-3752 GCF_050436765.1 Arachidicoccus sp.
AGAAATCTATCATTCATACGTCTTTTGTTATTTGGTAAAAAATATTTAGGCAAAACTAACTAATAAAAGATAAACTTGTCTTTTATTATTCTTATTTTTATCTAAATAAACGAATTATGATAAATTCATAAAGATAATCCTTGCAATCCTAGAAAATATTATAATTCATCCACCATAAGAAATATTAGGAAAAGCTTTGCCAGCCAGCGAAGACTGATTCGCAATAATAAAGTGAGTTGGTGGCGGATCAGATCATAACGTTCGTGTTCCTTCCTGCAAAAAAGGATGGCTCAAATATTATGTCAAGCAATCATGTCATCGGTAATAAAAAAAACTGGGTGCTTCATCTAATTAAAAGAATCTCTTCAAAAAAAAGTGGGAACAGCTACCATTACAGCCACCGCAGGAAAGTTGACATGTCTCATCTTGCATATAATCACTGAGTAGCTGTTTTACAATACTCAGCAGGAACGGGGGCGGAAAAGTATGAATGAGATTTGCACCATCGTCTTCTTCCAATGCAGAAAATAATGGCCACAACGCTTAGTGTGGCAAAAAATAAAAAAGTTTTTCGATTTGCCAGCGGAGTTATTCTTGCAGGCTAAAAATCTATACTACGGCAGCAATTTATATTTACTGCCGTAGTATAGTTGTCTGAATATTTAGGGATATTTCCCAAGCCACACTTATGCATTCTGATTACCAAAAATAATATCGCGCTAGCGGCAATTAAAATCTCTTTGTATTTCAAGGCTTTTTGACCTTGGCTTCCGCTGCGTCCAAGGCAGCGAAAACATTTGTCTGAAATAGGACAGTATAGCTACCCTCGCAATCTATTTTTGGATTTATGAAACATTAAAAGCGTATTGATTTCGTGTCGCAACAATTCCACTATTTGATCTTTTTCCATAAACTTTTATTGAAAATACTCGGCCCTTTCCAGGAAGGATTTATTTACTGTCTCGTCCGGAAAAAACCTACTCCGTATTGCCAAATATGGCGCATTGTTTGTTACCTATTACAGTTTTTCCTTTGTGTAAAATAATTGCTAATTATTTCTTCTATTTTTATTGGAGAATTAAACATATTGATATTTGATTTGATAATCTTCATTTTGATCGTTATGAGTTAAAATACAAATGATGAGCAAACTTCATGAAAAGAAGATTATTGTTGCCTTTTTCAATTTTATTCCTTGCTTCTAAGGATAATAATAATTCTGCTTAACAACAAAGCTAATGCAATAAAAGCTATTTGGTCAAATAGCAACATTCTCAAAATATAATTGTCGAACTGTGTAGCAAGATTGGAGATTTGTACGTTTTTATTTATAGCTAGTCCATTTTATAAAACAACCTTTTAATTACAAAACATAAATCGATGAAACGGTTGAAATGGTTATTATTGCTTTTCCTTACGACTATTATGAGTTGCAAGAAATCTAATCCTCAAACCAATAAAGAAGAATCTTATTTCCCCAATAATATTGGTAATAAATATGTTTATTCAGTCACAGACACCGCTGCGAATAGTACTTATAATTTAACTGTAGCTATAGTTGGACAAGCCTCAATAGGTTCTAAGCATGTTACTATTTGGACATATACTTTCCCAACCAACATTGATACTAATTATGTATATGCCAATGTAGACTCGGTAGTTTTTTACGATAAAACTAAAACATCCATCGTGAATGTCTACCATTTGCCTATCATTGTGGGAGCTGAATGGCGTAATAAATTTAATGCTGATACTAGTAAAGTTGTAAGTAATCTTAATCTTACAATAAACGCAGGAACGTTTGATAATGCTTATCTTATTCAAGATAACGCCCATGCACCTAATTACTTTTTGGATAGAAGTCAATGGTATATCCCAAATGTAGGGCTAGTGAAATTGAAAATACGTGAAATTAATTTGGGGGCAATCACATCGCAATCTTGGGAATTAATTCAATATCAATTACAATAAAGAATTTTTGCGTTGATCCCCGTTTTTGCGCCGATCCAAACATTTACATATTTTAAATACCATTTGTGTCGGAGTGTATAAGTGAACTACCACTCACGGCAGAGCCGATGGGTTGGGCTTCGGAGGCCATAGACTTACCTAATGGTAACGCTTTACTCCGTTTTTGTTTAGTGTCCAAGTTAGTTCCCAAGCCTAACTGTATTTTTAAACCTTGTTTGTCGCTTACAAGTTGACAATATTAACGATTTTAGGCTTTTGGCAAAAAGCGTATTGATGAATAAAAAGAAGAAGAAGCCACTTAGGATTATCTTTTTCATAATTTTTATTAGAAATACTTTTATTGATTTAATAATTTAGGATAATACTTTCCGATAATAGCTTTATCTTCAATAGAAAGACTGTCAATAGCAACTGGCTTATCCTGAACTCGAAGACCTTTTTGATTAATCTCCCCCAAAAGACTCCAATTGCGGGTACTTCCAGATTTCGGTTCTTTAGCAGGTAGGTTATAACGAGTAAAATCAATAACTTTTTCATTATTACCATTTGTATCACCAAGAAGTGCCAGCCTAAAATCTTTATTCATAAACCATTGGATTTTTTTATCTTTATCCGAACCACCAATCCCGGAACCGTTTTCTTCAAACCGATAATTGAAATTATTTGTCTTATAATATTTCCGCCAGATCATTCCAAATTCGCCTTGGGTAATAAACTTCACATTAGGCCAACGTGCTTTTATCTCATTAAGCCAATCAGTCAAATACTTTACATCGTAAGGTAAGCATAATTCCCAGCAGTTTGTAACCCAACCGAAACCATTCAACTTAAATCCTTTGTCAAAATGAATAGCTGTTGTATGCATCATTTCTTTAAGCCCAATTTTAGCTCCGTATCTTCCAATTGTCTCTATAGGACCCACCCCCATTCTGCTATTAAATCCATCGGCAAACCCAGCCCTTCTAGCCGCTAAAAAATCTACCGTCCATCCATCAAGATTTACGCAATCAATAAAATCATCTTTGTTTTGGGCAGGCTTACAGAAATGTTCTGTTGATGGATAATATGGATAAGAAACAGAACCATCACCATCCTGATTATCTATTGAATATTGACTCCAGATATTGCCTTGGCAAACATGGATCCCTTCTTCTTTTGATAGGTACTGCTGATTTTTGGAAGACAGGAAGCCCGCCACAATACTAAGTGGACGATAGTTGTTACCTACCAATTTAGCTATTAATGCCAATGCATCGTGTATATCTTTGTTTACCTGATTGGTAGAGTTATATGCATTTGCAAAATACGCTCCCGGAATAAAAGTTATTGCATCACCGTATTTGTAGTGATATCCCACCACAATCTTTCTTATTTGTCTATAATTGAATGAGGTATCATGCAAAGCCCTCCAACTAAATGCCCAAGTTATTCTCGCATCGGCAAATGCATTTGTAATTGCATTCCTAAAATTTACGACTCGCTTCGGGGTATGTAAAGCTCGCTCATCTGCACCAATACTTTTGTTGCGGGAGACCTCAATCTGATTGACCCGGATAACGGTATTGAATGTCAAAAAACGAGAACCCATTAAAGGAATTCTTTTTCCGATTAGCGGCTGCGCAGAAAGCACGCCGACAAATAAAAGAAAAATAAACAAGCTACCCATCAAAAAAGACATCTTCATATTTACTGTTATTTAATGTTTGTTACAAAAAGCCATTCCTATTTGTGTCTTAACTTTAATAAAAGTGGGCGGCGTACTATCACTCACATGCAATTCA
>NZ_JBNQGD010000198.1:0-6313 GCF_050436765.1 Arachidicoccus sp.
ACATTCTGTCACTTTCCAACCAAAAAGCAGTTTCAATATTTTCAGCCGGGAGCGAACAATAATAATTAGTTAAATCATTGGTTGTGTAAGCATTATTCTCGCCACCTGCCATTTGTAATGGCTCATCATAGTCTTCAATATTGATGCTTCCACCAAACATCAAATGCTCAAACAAATGAGCAAAACCAGTTTTCTCGGGGTTCTCATCTCTGGCCCCTACATCGTACATTATGTTCATTACCGCCATGGGTGTTGTATCATCTTCGTGCACCAAAACACGTAACCCATTATCTAAAACAAACCTTGAATAATTAATCATAGTCTAAATTCTGTAAAAAGTGCGTAAAGGTAAGCATTAAACACGCATCTTATTTATCGTGTAATAAAAAATGTCCTATTTAGTGTTTCCTAGGATGGGTGGCTGAAGAGTAGCTGCTTAGGATACTGATTACCTATTGGATACGATAGCAGGTGCTAAAATTTATGCGTCAGCCCTGTCCCTTTCGTCGTGTTTCAACATTTCTCTCGCATAAATTTGTACCTTTGCCCTCAATAAATATTTTCGAATGAACCTTTCTGAATTATATAAAAAAGCATTGGATTTTGGTTTTCTTTCAGTAGAAGAAGGCGTATATCTATACCACCATGCTGCTTTGACTGATCTGATGTTGATTGCAGATGAGCTACGAAAAAAACAAGTTCCCCATGGAAAAGTAACTTGGCAGATAGACCGAAATGTCAATACGACCAATGTCTGTGTGGCTAACTGTAAGTTTTGTAATTTCTTTCGCATACCTGGCCACAAAGACGCCTATATCACAGATATGGCTACTTATCGCAAGAAGATTAAGGAAACTTTACAACTTGGTGGTGATCAGTTGTTATTACAAGGGGGCCATCACCCTGATCTGGGATTGCAGTTTTATACGGATACTTTCAGTTCAATAAAAAAAGAATTTCCGACTATTAAATTGCACACCTTAGGTCCTCCGGAAGTTGCGCATATCTGTAAGCTCGAAAAGATGAGTCATTACGAGGTATTAAAAGCATTGAAGAAAGCTGGGATGGACTCATTGCCAGGTGCCGGAGCGGAGATATTGGTGGATAGGGTTCGTCGATTAATTAGTAAAGGAAAGTGCGGTTCTGAGGAATGGTTAAATATTATGAAACAGGCGCATCAACTAAATATTACGACGAGTGCCACGATGATGTTTGGTCATGTCGAAACGATTGAAGAACGTTTCCTACATTTAGTAAAGATTCGTGAAGTGCAGGCGTTAAAACCTGCCGATGCTAAGGGCTTCCTTGCCTTCATTCCTTGGACATTTCAAGATGTCGATACACTTTTGACTCGCATCCGTGGCGTACATAACCTTACTACTTCGGATGAATACATTCGTATGATTGCATTGAGCAGGATTATGTTACCCAATGTGAAAAACATTCAGGCCAGTTGGCTTACTGTAGGAAAGCAAACGGCGCAAATTTGTTTGCATGCAGGTGCGAACGATTTTGGCAGCATTATGATTGAAGAAAACGTTGTGAGTGCCGCTGGAGCACCGCACCGCTTCACTTATAAAACCATGCAAGATGCTATTCAGGAAGCAGGTTTTGAACCACAATTACGCAACCAACAATATGAATGGCGTGAAATTCCCGAAACGATTAAAGAACAAGTCATCGATTACTAAAATAAAGCGAAAATATAATCGGAGCGAATTTGTTTGGAATTTTGAAATACGATGGGAAAGAATGACGTACATAGTATTTAAGAACTAATCCAATAACTATAAGGGACTATAGATCAACCCAAATTATAATGGCTTAAACAGAATTCAAGCTCCTTTAAATTTTATTACAAGAAGCCCTAAAGAAATAAAAATCTTAGGGCTTCTTACATATTTTACTTGAGCATCCTTTTAACTTTATTGATAATACTCTCA
This sequence comes from Arachidicoccus sp., assembly GCF_050436765.1. NCBI lineage: Bacteria > Pseudomonadati > Bacteroidota > Chitinophagia > Chitinophagales > Chitinophagaceae > Arachidicoccus > Arachidicoccus sp. The sequence continues at coordinate 1,944 of NZ_JBNQGD010000198.1, forward strand.
ATGGAAAAACCATATTCTTTCATTACTTCTTTACCAGGTGCAGATTCTCCAAACTTATCAATACCCAGCGTTGCACCATCATCCGTCGTATATTTTTGCCAACCTATCGGTGAGCCTGCTTCCACGGCCAAACGCTTTCTTATCTTTTTGGGAAGTACTGATTCTTTATAAGAGGTAGATTGTTTTTCAAAGAGCTCCCAAGAGGGAAAGCTTACTATTCTTGCATTTATATGATGCTTTGCTAAAAGTTGCTTTTGAGCTTCTAATATTAGATGGACTTCACTACCGGTCGCCATTAAAATTATATCCGGATTATTAGAACAGTCTGATAAAATATAAGCCCCCTTTTCGAGATTTTTAGCGATACCCAGCTTTTTCTGATCCAAAATAGGGATAGCCTGTCGTGTAAGGATAATAGCAATAGGCCCACCTTGATGTTTTAATGTGTAAAGCCAAGCGACAACAGTTTCATTGGCATCGGCCGGACGAATAACCGTTAAATTGGGAACCGACCTTAAACCTATTAATTGTTCAACAGGCTGATGCGTTGTTCCATCCTCGCCCAAGCCTATACTGTCGTGCGTAAAGATATACACGGGCTTAATACCCATAATAGCAGCAAGCCTGATAGGCGGTCGCATATAATCCGAGAATATTAAAAATGTTCCTCCAAAAGGAATAAAACCTTTTGTTAGTGCAATGCCATTTAAGACGGCACCCATAGCATGTTCTCTTATGCCAAAATGAAAATTTCTTCCACTAAAATTTTGGCTCGTAAAAGAGGTGTCCTCATTTAAATTTGTATCTGTAGAGGGTGCCAAATCTGCCGATCCCCCCATCAATAAAGGAAGCTTGGTCGCTAAAATATTGAGTATTTTACCGGAAGCTTTTCTGGTTGCCATCCCTTTTTCGTCGGGAGAAAAAACAGGAACATCCTCATCCCAATTCTTAGGTAATTTCCCTTCTTTAGACCATTCATACTCCTTTGCTTGCTCGGGATATCTCTTCTTATAGGACAAGAACATTTTATTCCATTCAGATTCTTTCTCCTTGCCTTCATTTTTTTTCTTTCCATAGAATTCCAACACTTCTTTATTTACGGAAAAATATTTTTGAGGATCGAATCCAAGATTTTCCTTAACCAGTTTCACTTCGTCTTCGCCCAAAGCAGCACCATGGGGAGCCGCCGTGTCGACCTTATTTGGACTACCAAATCCAATATGTGTTCTTACTTTTATTAATGAAGGACGTGCTTTCTCTTTTTGTGCATTTTTTATTGCCGTTGAAATTGCTCCAATGTCGTTTCCATCAGTAACAGACTGCACGTGCCATCCATACGCTTGAAATCGTTCAGTTACGTCTTCACTAAAAGCTAGGGAAGTCTCTCCCTCAATAGTAATCTGGTTATCGTCATAAATATAAATCAAGTTTCCCAATCCGAGGTGTCCGGCCATGGAAGCCGCTTCAGCGGAGACTCCTTCCATTAAATCTCCATCGCTACATATAGCGTAAATATGATAATCAAAAAGATTAAAACCGGGTTTATTATAACGTTTGGCCAAATGTTTTTGAGCGATGGACATTCCCACGCCATTGGCAAATCCCTGCCCCAAAGGTCCTGTAGTAACCTCTATTCCAGGCAATAACCCGTATTCGGGATGACCTGCGGTTTTACTATGCAATTGTCTGAAGTTTTTAAGATCGTCGAGCGTCACGTCATAACCCGTTAGGTATAAATAAATGTATTGCAACAAACAGGCATGACCACAAGATAAAATAAACCGATCCCTATTTTCCCAGTTGGGGTTTTTAGGATTATAATTCATAAAACTATTCCATAAAACATGGCCCACCGGCGCCAGTCCCATCGGTGTGCCCGGGTGTCCGGAATCGGCTTTTTGTACAGCATCGGCTGCCAGTACCCTTACCGTGTCAATGCCTAATTTTTCTATTGTTTTCATTTTGTTTTTAAATTTATTATTAGTTAAATGCACAAAGTATATGCCGTTAATTATATACGGTTATTGCTGGACGATAATTCTGCTTTGAAAAACATTATCTCAAATTGGGTAAACTTTTCTCGAATTATTAAAACGAACCTTTCTAATTATCTACTAAAAGTGAAGACAATGTGAATATTGCCTTGTCAAAATGGACATAGCATATAAATTTTATCGATTACCCCTGCTTGGTTTAAAAATTGAAGCATTTGATGGTGTTAACCACACTATTTACTTCAAGTTAATAAAATTCATCATGAGAATAGTAATTATAGGCGGCGGATTTGCAGGTATTAAATTGGCAAAAAAATTAATGAAAAAAAATTATTGTGAAGTTATAATTGTCGATAAAAACAATTACCATTTTTTCCCGCCCTTACTCTATCAGGTGTCTACTGCTTTTATTGAAACTTATAATATTGCTTATCCCTTCAGAAGAATGTTTCAAAGAAAAAATAATGTGCAATATTTTATGGGGGCTTTGGAGCAAATATTATATAAAGAGAAAAAGATAATCACTTCAAATGGTGATTTAAATTATGATTATTTAGTTTTATCAATGGGTGCAATTACCAACTATTACGCGATAGATCATATTGAGGACTATGCTATTCCCATGAAAAACATCAATGATGCCATACATTTAAGAAACCACCTGTTACTTTCCCTGGAAAAAGCCAGCCAAATCATTAATCTAAACGAGATAAAAAAATATACGACCATTGTAATCGCAGGCGGTGGCCCGACTGGTGTTGAAATCGCAGGAATGCTTGCAGAAATGCGAAAGAAAATTATTCCTAAAGATTATTCTATTGAAATATGCAAAAACATAGAAATTTATATTGTGGATATGGAAGATGCCTTGCTTAAATCAATGAGCAAAAAAGCGCAAAAAGAAGCTTTTAAGGTTCTTGAAGCAATGGGTATAAAAATAAAACTGAAAACTACTGTAAAGGGCTACGAGAATAATAAGGTCGTTTTTAAAGATGGGGAATCAATCGAAACAGTCAATTTAATTTGGGCAAGTGGTGTAAAATCTATTTTAATAAATGGCTTACCAGATGCTTGTTATGCAAAAAGTAATCGCCTTATTGTGGACGAGTTTAATGAACTCAAGCAGGTTAAAGACGTATTTTGTATTGGAGACCAATGCCTACAAGCGACTGACAAAAATTACCCAAACGGCCATCCACAATTGGCACAGGTCGCCATACAGCAAGGAAATAATCTTGCCGAAAATTTTATTAGACATTTAAATGGCGAACCACCTAAACCCTTTCATTATAAAAATAAGGGCAGCATGGCTATAATTGCCAAATACAAAGCAGTAGTGGACTTACCTCACGGCTTTTTTAAAGGTGTATTCGCCTGGTTTATTTGGTTGTTTATTCATCTTATACCCATTGCTGGGTTTAGAAATAAAATAAAATTATTTTTCTCCTGGTCTTGGAGCTTTATTACCAACGACCCACCGATTAGATTAATTATTAGACCTAGAAGAAAAGAAAAAAACAGCGAAGAAAAACATATTAATGAACAAATTTATCAGTTATGAAAGCAGTAAGAATCCATGAGTTTGGCGGCGAAGAAGTATTAAAATACGAGGACGCGCCTATTCCTGAGATACAGGATGATGATTTACTCGTCAAAGTATTTGCAACAAGTGTTAATCCCGTTGATTGGAAAATCAGGGAAGGACATGCAAAGAGTTTATTTCCTACCAAATTCCCCCTAACTCTTGGATGGGATTTAGCGGGAGAAGTTACAAGCATCGGAACGAATATTAAAAATTTCAAAGTAGGAGACTCTGTGTATGGAAGGCCCTCCCCTACTAGGAATGGGGCTTACGCGCAATATGTAGCAGTGAAAGAAAATGAGATATGTTTAAAACCTGAAAACATCTCATTTATAGAGTCAGCTACAATTCCCTTGGTCGGACTCACTGCGTGGCAAGGGTTATTCGATCATGGCAAACTAACGCCGGGGCAACGCGTTCTCATACATGCTGCATCTGGAGGCGTAGGCACAATGGCGGTTCAATTAGCAAAATGGTTTAATGCTTATGTAATCGGCACCACTTCAGAAAAAAATAAATCCTTCGTCAAGGACTTAGGCGCAGATGAAGTAATTGATTACAAAAATGGTCATTTTGATAAATTAAGCGGAATCGATTTAGTGCTGGATCTAATAGGTGGCCAAACACAGCGACAGTCATTAAAAGTATTAAAAAAAGGCGGGAGGTTAATAACCACAGTGGCTACCGAAGACATGGATACTAGTGAGAAAGAAATTCATCTGGAAAATTATATGGCTCAATCTCTTGAGTTTGACAGCAAATTGAAAAAAAACCTCTGAAACGCTGATTATACG
>NZ_JBNQGD010000199.1:0-55229 GCF_050436765.1 Arachidicoccus sp.
CCAATAATTCAATCATCAATTGGTAGCTATTGTAAGACTCTTCATCATCTTTATTAGGGCGCATCCAACTAGCAGGATGTACTTCATATACGGAGATGGGCGCATCTAAAGCGTTTAATTTTTTTCGCTTTTTCATCCAATTTTTATCTTGCCATTGAAAATCAAATGCGGTAGTAATGGAAGCCGTTTTAGGGCGTTTCTCCCAGTAGTTGGCATAGGGATCTCCTTTGTCGAAGCTTTCACCATTTGAGGAAATAATATTATATTTATATAATTCGCCGGCAGCAATATTTGGAATAAATCCCTCCCAAATTCCAGAGGAGTCTTGACGTGCGTTTAGTAAATGAGCAGTCGTATTCCACTGATTGAAATCACCTATTACTGAAACGCGTTTGGCACTTGGAGCCCAGACAGAAAAGTATGTGCCATTTTTACCGGAAACGGTAATATTTTTGTTGCCGAAAAGTTGATAGAGTTTGCAATGTGTACCATATTGATAAGAACGAATGTCTTCATCTGTAAACAAAGAATAATTCCAAACTGGTTTACTACTATCTACAAAATATTGTTCTTCATAAGGAATCCTTTTTGTCGGCGTCATATACTGGCATTTAATTGTAAGCAAGATACAATAAATGTAAGAGCTATATTTATTCTCCAGTATTCAAATTTTTAAATAAAAAATAAACACATACCTTTGCGCCCGTAAACTTCATTCCTCGGGGTGCTTTCTTGTAAGGAAGGCTGAGATTAGACCCGTATAACCTGAACAGGGTAATGCCTGCGAAGGGAAGGCTGCAAGGCATTATAAGAGCTTTGTAGAATTACTTCCTCCTGCATTCTTGTTCTTAATTTTTATTTAAAATTATGAAACAGTTTTTTTTGGTAACAACGTGGTTGCTGCTTACAATGAGTACACGCGCCCAACTGTCTTTAACCGGTACTGTGACAAATAAACAAAGTCAATATTTGACAGATGCAACCATCGTTTTAAAAAGTACTAACAGTAAAAAAACTTTACGCACAAAAACAGACGGCGACGGGCATTTCCTGTTTAATGACCTCCATAAAAACTCAAATTGGAGGATAAATATTTTTTATGCGGGTAAAACATCTTTTAACGCTACCGTTGCGTTAAAGGATGCAGACCAGAATATAAATGTTCAATTAGGCGAAAGTGTGGAATCTCTAGAACCACTTGAGGTGCGTGCTGTGCGTGCCGGTGATAAAACACCTTTCTCAAAAACGAATATTACGAAAGCAGATATTGAAAAAAATAATTTAGGAAGAGACCTGCCGTACATGTTAGACCAAACACCCAATGTGGTCATTAACTCTGATGCCGGAAATGGTGTGGGTTATACAGGCATACATATTCGCGGTTCAGATGGTACCAGAACAAATGTTACGCTTAATGGCATTCCGTATAATGATGCGGAAAGTTCCGGAAGTTACTTTGTTGATTTGCCCGATGTGGTTTCTTCGGTTGGATCGATTCAAATTCAAAGAGGGGTAGGAACGTCCTCAAATGGGGCAGGCGCTTTTGGTGCGACTATCAATCTAAGCACTAATGAGGTGCATGATAGCGCATATGGAGAAATAAATAACAGTTTTGGCTCTTTCAATACTTGGAAAAATACGGTGATGGCAGGAAGTGGCCTGATTGACGGGAAATTCACTGCAGATGTACGTTTGAGTAACATTACCAGTGACGGATATATTGATAGGGCTTCTAGTAAATTGCAATCTTTACTTTTTTCAACCGCATATATTGGCAGAAAAACAAGTGTGCGCTTTAATTTGATAGTGGGCAAAGAAAAAACCTATCAGGCATGGGACGGGGTGCCTGAAGATTCGATAAATGTGAATAGAACTTATAACGAATTAGGATACATTAGTAAAAGTGGTACATATTACAATAATGAAACCGACAATTATAATCAGAACCATTATCAACTATTTGTAACACACCAATTCAATCCTAAATTATCGTTAGCTATTGCTACTTTTTTAAGCACTGGAATCGGCTATTATGAAGAATACAAAAATGAGCAGGACTACGCAAATTATGGAATCGCCTATCCAGTCCCATTTGCAAGCGATACCATCCTTTCTACAGATTTGATTCGTCAGCAGTTTTTGGATAACAAATTTTATGGACAAACTTTTTCACTTCAATATAAAAGCAAAAAAAATGAATTGACATTAGGTGGAAGCTGGACAAACTACGATGGATGGCATTATGGAAAAGTTATTTGGGCCGAAAATGGAGGGATTGATAAAGATGCTATTTATTACGATCTGCCTGCCTACAAATATGATAAAAACGTTTATCTAAAATGGCTTCATAGTTTTAATGAGAATTGGAATCTTTTTGCGGACATGCAATACAGAAATGTTTGGCATCACATGTATGGATTCCAAGATAATCCCAATTTGACGGTGAAACGTAATTTTAATTTCTTAAATCCTAAAATAGGAATTTCGTATTTAAAAAATGGCTACAATGCTTATCTAAGCTATGCTTTAGCAAATAAAGAACCTAATAGAGACGATTTCGAAGCCGGTTTGACTAATCAACCAAAAGCTGAACGGTTGAATGATTTTGAATTGGGAGTTAATAAGAAAGCTAGGAAATATAATTGGGGAATCAACCTGTATTATATGTCGTATAAGAATCAATTAGTACTAACTGGACAATTGAATGACGTTGGAAGTGCCACGCGCACTAATGCGCCCAATAGTTACAGAGCGGGTATTGAATTGCAAGGAGGTTATGTATTCTCAAATTGGCTGAATGTTATAGCCAATTTATCCTTTAGTAAGAATAAAATTAAAGACTATACGGCTTATTTTAATGCCTACGATGCTGATTGGAATGAACTGCCGCAACAATCTGCTAGTTATCACAATTCAGATATAGCTTTTTCGCCTAAACTAGTAGGAGCAGGGAGCTTAAATATTTTGCCTTGTAAGAATGTTCAGATTAGTTTAATAAGTAAATATGTGGGCGATCAATATTTAGACAATACGCAGAATGCCACACGTTTGCTGAAAGGCTATTACAATCAAGATGCGCGTGTCATTCTTACACTAAGAAATAAGATCTTTAAAGAATGGAATATTATTGGACAAGTATATAATGTATTTAATCATTTATACGACACTAATGGCGCTACTTATCCTGAATACGATAATGGTGTACTTAAAAATTACAATTATTTCTTTCCAATGGCGGGAACAAACTTTATGGTGGGCATAAATATTAAATTGTAAAATACTGAGTTATCACAGTAAAAAAGCCAGTGTACTTCTTGGGGAGTTTAACTGGCTTTTTTACCAAACAGCCGGCTCCTGTTGGCTCAAGCAATGAAAACTTCCCAGACCCCAAATAATTTCTGTAGAATCTATTCCTACAACTTCTCGCGTAGGAAATGCCTGCTGAATAATTTGGAGTGCCTCGTCGTCTTGTGCGCAACGGTAAGTTGGAACAATTACCTGTTTATTGGCAATATAAAAATTGGCATAAGAAGCTGGTAAACGTTGTCCATCCCAAACTACAGCAGTCGGCATGGGTAATTCCACAATGTTTAACTGTTTCCCATTGAGCAAACGCATGGTGCGTAGCTGTTTTAAATTATGCTGCAACAATTCATAATTCTCATCTGATTTATTTTTTTCGACCACTGTCAATACCGTATCTTCATTTACAAAGCGAATTGTATCATCGATATGACCATCGGTATCATCGCCGACTATGCCATCGGCTACCCACAAAACCTGTTCAGCTCCATAATAATTACACAGATATTCTTCAATCTGTTGCTGACTCAATTGTGGATTCCTATTAGGATTCAATAAGCAAGAAGAGGAAGTCAGAATCGTTCCTTTTCCGTTAAATTCTACGGAACCGCCCTCCATTATAATGCCTGGATTAAAAACAGGGATGTTCAAGGCCTTCCCAATCAATGTCGGAATCACGTCGTCCAAATCATAAGGAGGATATTTGTTGCCCCAGGCATTGTAATTCCAATCAACAATTATTTTTTTTATCTCTGCATTTGGATTGATAAGAAATGCAGGCCCATGATCTCTACACCAAGCATCATTCGTGGGATGTATAAAAAAATCAATTTTGGATAAGTCTGCATCCGCTTTTTCCAAATGCTCAATGGCAGCGACTCTCATTCGTTCATCATTTAAATTGATGCGCACGCGTTCGTTCAATGCCAATTGTTTGACAAACTGGCTATAATACGGATAAACTGCATTCAGTTTTTCAGGCCAAGATGCATCTTTATGCGGCCAGCTTAACCAAGTAGCCTCATGCTGCTCAAATTCGGCGGGAAAATAATAGCCAAAGTTTTTGGGAAGAAAGCCAGACGAAGGAAGATCGGTCTCGGGATTAGGCATGCGTGAATCTTTATTCATTATTTAATTATTTGTTAGGAGCAGTTCGTGGAATTTAGTTGAACAATACAACAAGCCTCCAGCTATCCGTCTTCATATTTCCTGACTTTTGATCTTTCGAAATTCCTTATTCGTTCTCAATAAACCTTTTTTCAATAGGAGCGTAACTGTCAATTCGTCTATCGCGCAAAAACGGCCAGTGGGTTCGATAATGGTCCGTTTTAGCAAGATCTAACTCTATAACCGCTGTGTCTTCCTTATCATGTGATGCCTTGTATAGCAATGCACCAAAAGGGTTTGCGACAAAAGAGCCGCCCCAAAATCTCATACGGCCGTCTTGTTCAAAACCTACACGATTTACACTTACAACATGCAATCCGTTTGCCACAGCGTGACTGCGCTGTATAGTTTGCCAGCCCTCGTATTGTTCTTTGTTAGTTGCATCATCTTGGGAAGTAGCCCAACCGATTGCTGTCGGATAGAATAATATTTCCGCACCCATCAAAGCCGTAATACGTGCCGCTTCTGGATACCATTGATCCCAACAAATCAAAACACCAATTTTGGCAAATTTCGTATCAAAAACTTTGTACCCTAAATCCCCTGGTGTGAAATAAAATTTCTCATAAAAAGCTGGGTCGTCAGGAATGTGCATTTTGCGATATTTGCCCAAATATTTTCCATCTGCATCCAAAACGGCAGTCGTATTATGATAAAGTCCTTGCGCTCTTTTTTCAAAAAGCGAGGCTATAATCACAATACCCAGCTCTTTAGCTATCCCACTAAGGGCATCGGTTGAAGGGCCAGGAATGGCTTCCGCCAGCTGGAAATTTTCGTAATCCTCTACATCGCAAAAATATAAAGAAGTAAAAAGCTCCTGTAAGCAAACAATCTGAGCGCCTTTTGCAGCCGCTTCTTTCACTTTGTCAATGGCCTTTTGTAGGTTTTCTGCTTTATCTGCCGTGCAAGACATTTGCACCAAACCAACTTTTACTTTTACCATAACTTCTAAAAATTTAGTGCTGCAAAACTAAGAAAAATTTGCTGTTCTGTGGTGTCAAATTACCAGACCAAATTTTCTGTGTGGTATTTCGTCAACGGTGATTACTTTTGAAAATCCTTTGAAATTGATCTATATATTTTTCTCTTTAAGGAAAGCTTTTGACCTAAGGAAAATAATTCGGACTGGATACGCGGCAGGTCTTAACGCGGGGGCGGGTTTTCTAAAAATCAATGTTAGTATTCAACCGAAAATATATATTAAATGTTAGTAAAGGCTTAATTTTTTAGTCTAGTTCTTCCCGGACGCTTCTTTGGCTCAAACAAAAGAATTATATTTGAAAATGGAATAAATGTCTGCGTAAGAATCATAATATATTAATATAGATGTATCAATTTATAGGTTATGTCAGATCTCGTTGCGTAGGCATATTGGAGTGGTTGATACAGGCAGATCTAAATAAGGATTTATATAGAGATGCCGGTGTTATGATTTTTTTATCAAAATAGAAGCCAATTTGAATCAAGTACTCTTGCTAATTTAACACCAGGAGAAGGGTTTTGTGGACGAAAGGATATTTTTGTGATTATTCTGGTTCTAAAATGAAAATACAATACTTCTATGTAGTGAGGAGGAAGGACGTAAAACAAATATAAGAGCATATGCAAGGAGCCGCTTGGTATTGTAACCCGTTGGCCGCGATATTTCTCTGATGCTGATGCAAGTTATTTGATTACTAAATTTTAAAATAATTCTATGTCTTTTGAAATTGATTTTTTAAAAAGTGTTATTGAAAGGTTTGAATCCTATAAAGCTTTGGGTGATAAGACATTCACACAATTAACTGAAGAAGATTTTTTTGCTCGTTCTTCCGAAACTCTGAACAGCATTGCCATGATTATAAATCATATGAATGGCAATCTGTTGAGCAGATGGACAAACTTTTTAACGGAAGATGGTGAAAAGCCGTGGCGCAAGCGCGATGCAGAATTTGAAGACTTTAAATGCAGTAAAGAAGAACTTATAAAATTATGGGAGGATGGTTGGGCCTGCATGTTTGATACACTTCGTAATTTAAAAGCCGAAGATGTAGAAAAAACAATTTACATCCGTACAGAACCATTAAAAGTGTATGATGCTATTATTCGTCAATTAATGCATTATAGCTATCATGTAGGGCAGATTGTTTTATATGGAAAAATATTAAAAGGTGATAATTGGCGAACCCTATCAATTCCAAAGAACAAAAGCAACGAATTTAATTCAGCGATGGGAGTAAAATAAATCTAATTTTAAAATAAAGAATATGTTACACAAGACATTCGGTTTGATCTTTTCCGCATTTACCTTGTCAATGGTAATGGTTAATTGTACAAGTAGTCCTGCCAAGGACAAAGGAAATAATAAGTCATCTACGGATAGTTCGGTGGAAACTAAGACGCCAAACTCCGATTATAAACCAGCATTTGCAGGGCAAACGCGGGTTCCTGCGGTGGTTACAAAGACGCCTATATCTATTACCTTACTCGATAGTTCCTTGCAACATCCTTGGGGTATTTGTCAATTGCCCGACGGACGTTTTTTGATTTCTCAAAAGATGGGCAATATGCGTATTGAAACGACAGATGGCAGATTAGATAAAATCGTTGAGGGTTTTCCAAAAGTAAATGCCGATGGACAAGGTGGATTGTTAGATGTAAATATTGATCCTGATTTTGTAAAAAATAGAATGATTTATTGGGATTATTCCGAACCGATTACGGATAGCACGAAACTCCTAGCCATCGCAAAAGGTACATTATCTAAGGATGAAACAAAGATAGAAAACCCAACAGTCATTTATCGTGCGATGCCGGCTTATAAAGGAAATCTGCAATATGGATCCCGTATATTATTTGACAAGCAAGGTAATTTACTGGTTAGTACGGGCGAACGTTCGGGCAAAGAAATACGGGTGCAGGCGCAATGGTTAAATTCTTCTTTGGGTAAGATTATACATATAACAAAAGACGGCAAAGCTGTTCCTGATGGCCCCTTTGCCAATACAGCTAACGCTCGCCCGGAAATATATGCGTATGGTTTTCGTAGCCCCGAAGGTATGGCCTGGAATCCCCAAACAGGTGATTTATGGGAAGTTGAATTTGGCCCGCGTGGTGGTGATGAAGTGAATATTATAAAGCCGGGGAAAAATTATGGATGGCCTATCATTACCTATGGCATTGAATATAGCGGAGAAAAAGTAGGGGATGGAATTCAGCAAAAACAAGGGATGGAACAGCCGATTTATTATTGGGATCCAAGTGTGTCTCCCTCAGGGATTGCTTTTTACAATAGTGACAGTATTGCGGAATGGAAAGGAGATTTATTTTTGGGCTGTTTAAGTGGCTCACATATCGATCGCTTGGTTATAAAAGATAATAAAGTAGTTGGGGAAGAATGGTTGATGCAAAATATGGGTCAGCGTTTCCGCGCTTTGATTCAAGGCAAGGATGGCGCATTGTACGCGGTTACCGATGAAGGACATTTATATAAGATTGCAAAAAAGTAAAAGCAGTAATATGATTTATTAATATTTAATAATGACTTGAAAATAGGATTATTCTAATAATAGAGTCTTGAAGACTCTTATCTCATAAATGTCGCAAGTTGCCATCAAAGGTTTGTCCTGTTTTTAGGCTGTTCCGATTATATTATTTTCATGCAATGAAGTTCCTTGCTGGTTTTGCAGATGTCTATTTTAAGGACGAGGACGAAAAGGAAGTCTGGATTGAAATTATCGAACAACTATTACATGATGACAAAATAATAAACGTAATAAAGCGTTTGGATATGATTGCCATATCAGGTCAGCTTAAATTTGAATTGTCTTACCGCGTTTTGCATGTAAAATTGAAAATTATCCAACATTTTGCTGAACCAACTTGAGGAAAGAGTCATTTATCTTCAAAAAATGACAGATACTTATGATGATAAAATGATCACTAACTAAAAAATTTGTATGTCGCTTACATTAAGCATTTTATTGGGGCTTGTTTCGCTAATATGTTTTCTTGGAGGAACAAATATTCTGCTTAAGGGAGCAACGCGTTTTTTACCTAAAGAAACGCCGCCGCAGTTCATTTTGGACAATTTGGTCCGGTTTCTAAGTGGTATTTATATAGGTTCGGGATTCCTTTTTGTTTACGCCGCATTTAACGTAGGGATGTCGGGAAACATTATTTATTTACTAGGACTTGCCGTGATATTTTCAGGCCTAGGACGTTTGTATTCGACGTCTAAACTAGGGTCAGCCGGTAAGTACTTTGACTATATTATGGTTGTCGAAATTTTGCTTGGATTATCCATTATTGTGTTGGAATGGCAGCTAAGATAAACGGATAAACGCGTATTGGTAAATAGGAAACGTCTGCGCCCGTTTGCTGCTGTTTAAAAAAAGCGTTTGAAGTAGCTACAACAAAACTAAAATATACGAGGGTAGAATAAACTTTAATAAGGACGGGTAGCTGTCTTGCATAATAATATTTAATAGGCCGCAAATGTAAAAATATTATGCCCTTTCCACAAGTTTTTGCGTTGATCCGGAAATCGTCTGTTAAAATTTACGGGGAGGCAAATTTTACAGAGGATGTATCAAATTATGTATCAAATGGAAAAAGCAGCTATGAAATTATTTCATAACTGCTTGATTATCTGTGGGAGTTGACGGGCTCGAACCGCCGACCCTCTGCTTGTAAGGCAGATGCTCTAAACCAACTGAGCTAAACTCCCTTCGTAATTGGAGTGCAAATATAGAGCGATATTTTTTTCTTCCAAATTTTTTTACAATATTTTTTTTATTTCTTTTTTATAGAGCAATTTATATAGCAATTTTGACACCCTTGCAACATTTTGTCGTCATCATTTTTGGGAAAAACTTTTATTACATTAATTATCTTTTATCTTTATCACAAATAAAAATATATCTGCATGAACGATCAGTTTTATATTCTTGAAATACTTTTAGCAGCTGTCTTTGTTTTTATCTTATACTTTATGATAAAAAATATTGTAAAGAAAGTGATTAAAAAAGAAGTCAAAGAAATCAAAGCTCCTCTTGAAGTATTAGCTAACTATTTGGTGCAGCAATCTCAGGAAAACAATAACAAGCATCAAAATAATGACGAAATAAAACCAATAGACGAGCCCAAAAACATTTCTCAAGAGTTTTTGGATTTGAAAAACAACAATAAAAGCAGTACGTACAAACTAAGACTGCAACAACTCTTAGAAGATTACCAAAATGAAAAAATAGACAAAGACCAATATAATCAAGCCCTCAAAGAATTGAAAAAGGCATTTGACATCCCCCAAGAATTATAAGAATAATCTTCCGATATTGATAATGCAATAACATTATTATTTCCTTACCAATAAGTTTTAGTAATTTTACGCCCAATTTTATAAAAATATATTTCTATATGAGTGAAAAAGTACATTGTTTAATTATAGGTTCGGGTCCTGCGGGTTATACAGCAGCTATTTATGCCGCAAGAGCAAATATGAAACCTGTGTTGTATCAAGGTATCCAACCCGGAGGACAGTTAACAATTACAACCGAGGTAGAGAATTATCCTGGTTATCCACAGGGCATTCAAGGGCCCGAAATGATGATTGATTTTGAGAAACAAGCTAAGAGAATGGGTACAGATATTCGATATGGATTGGCTACAAAGGTTGATTTCTCTGGCCCCGTTCATAAAGTGCAGATTGATGAAAATGAATGGATTGAGGCTGATACAGTAATAATTTCTACTGGTGCTTCAGCTAAATGGTTAAACTTAGAAAGCGAACAACGTTTGAATGGTTATGGTGTAAGCGCATGTGCTGTTTGCGACGGTTTCTTTTTTAAGGGAAAAGAGGTAGCCATTGTAGGGGCAGGGGATACAGCGTGCGAAGAAGCAGTGTATCTTTCTAAATTGGCAACTACAGTACATATGATAGTGCGAAAAGATGAAGAAAATATGCGTGCCAGCAAAGTAATGCAGGAGCGAGTAAAAAATACGGCCAACATAAAAATCTACTGGAATGTCGAAACCGACGAAGTTTTGGGTGAGAAAAAAGTGGAGGCAGTGCGTATAAAAAATATAAAATCTGGGGAAAAACGAGAGATCCCAGTAAGTGCTTTTTTTGTGGCTATTGGGCACAAACCTAATAGTGACATTTTTGCAGATTGGCTGAAATTAGACGACGCGGGATATATACTTACTGCCCCAGGCACTTCTAAAACAAATATCGATGGTGTATTTGCGGCCGGAGATGTACAAGATAAAATATACCGTCAAGCGGTGACGGCGGCGGGAAGTGGCTGCATGGCTGCTTTAGATGCAGAAAGATATTTAACGGAAAAAGGAATTGCATAGAAAACAATGAAGGTCATTGATTAATTATTAATGAGGATTCCTTTTGTGTGGAATATCATTCCAAAAAATACTGTAGTGTGGATGTTTAAAAATGAACCGTGAAACATCCACATTCTTAATAAAACAGGCTCTCCAAATTATCGATCTTCAATTTATAAACAATGCTAAAAATAGAATTACACAATCTATGGTTTCACGCGCACCATGGTTTGTATGAAGAAGAGAAAGTATTAGGAGGTAATTTTAATATTGATATCACACTGCTTTATTTACCCGATGGAATTCCTACAATGATTTCTGACACAATTGATTATTCAGCAGTCTATGCATTGGTGAAAAAGCGAATGGCACAGCCTGAACCTTTATTGGAAACCTTGGTCATGAATATCTGCAATGAAATCTTGGATAAATTTCCTTTAGCTGAGGAAATAAATGTATCTATCAAAAAAACGAGCCCACCGATCATCGGATTTACGGGTAATGTGAGTGTTTCCTACATAACTAAAAGAAAGTCAGCCTCCTGACATACTAGTCGCTAGTCCTTATATATCTTGTACATTGCCACTCCTTTTCAATACACCCCAATGTTGTAATTCGCCGCGCAAGACTTTCCTAAGGCTCTTAAACAGCACCACATACATTATCCAACGATAGCAAAAACGTTGCGGGATTATCCAAAATAACTTTTTTAATTTCTCTTTCTCAAAAACAAAAGCAGCTAAAGCTACACTCATATCTACCAACATAAACAGCAAATAATATTTACCGATCTTTTCCGCATTCCCCGAAAATATGCCTACAATCATCAATACATCCGCCAGTGGAGAGAAAATAGGAATAAGAAACTGATATAATAAAATATTGGGTAAAGCTATCCATCCAAGTGAGCCATATTCGCTATTAAACATAGTGTCTCGATGCTTCCAGAAAGTTTGCATAACGCCAAAAGTCCAGCGAGTGCGTTGTTTTACAAATTGCTCAATTTTTTCTGGAGCTTCTGTTAGCGCAATGGCATTGTTTTCATTTTTAATAATATATCCTGCGCGCAAAATACGTATCGTTAAATCACAGTCTTCCGCCATTGTATCGGAGGTAAAACCTCCTGCATCAACAATAGCTTCTTTCTTAAAGGCGCCAATAGCACCAGGAACCACTGTGATAGCATTTATATCGGCAAAAGCCATTCTATCAAAGTTTTGACTGGTTACATATTCAATCTCCTGCCATTTAGTGAGTAGGTTTACAGTGTTTCCCACTTTCACATTCCCGGCTACCGCACCCACAGATTCTTTATTTTCTCCAAAGAAATGTTGCAGTAGAATTGCAATGGCCTTAGGCTCTAGTTTAGTATCAGCATCTATACAAACGATATAATCAGCATTTGTATTTGATATGCCATAGTTAAGTGCAGAAGCTTTTCCTCCATTGGTCTTGGTAAGTATTTTTATTCTTTCGTTTTGCGAAAAGGCTTCCATTATTTTAGCATACGTCGCATCAGTACTTCCGTCATCAATAAAGACAATATTAAAATTTGGATACACCTGCTTTAATAAATTAGCCACTGAGGACACCGCGTTTACTTCTTCATTATAAGCTGGAACAATGATAGATACCAGGGGTGCATTTTCTTTTGTAAAAACAAAATTTTCTTGCTTAGATAATTTATTTTTACGCCTTTCGCGCATAGCAAGCGCAATCATGAATGCCAATCTTATAATGCCTAAAAATATAAATAGAATAAATAATGCTGCCAAAAAATGGCTGATCCAATAAGTGCCTTTTGCCAAGGCCAGGTTGACGCGCATCATATAATAACCGTTCCCGGGAGGGACTGCTGGCATCAACTGATCTTTACGCTTATGCATAATATTTGCCAAAGTGGTAAACGTGTAACCTCGTTTTTGAAAATATTCTATTATTAAAGGAAGTGCTTTTACTGTTTCTTTTCTTGTATCGCCACCTGCATCGTGTAATAAGATAATATTTCCTCGCTGCTCCTGGACACCTTTAATTACCCTTGCCAAAATAGTATCAGCGGTTACACCCGGTTCCCAATCTTCTGGGTCAATACTTTCACCAATGTCCAAAAAATTTAGCTGTCGGGCTAAAACGATAGGAATGATTTCTTCTTGTGTAACAGGCTCACTATCGGCATTATAAGGCGCGCGAAACAAAATAGTACTATGCCCGGTAATACATTCTATTAGCAATCGTGTCAGTTTTATTTCCATAATAGCCCTATCGCGGCTAACATCGGCAATATTGGGATGTGTAAAAGTGTGATCACCTATGATATGCCCTTCTCTGTAAACCCTTTCTACAAGTGGTAAGTTTTTCTCTGCTTCTAAACCAACCATGAAAAAAGCCGCAGGCACATGAAAATGAGAAAGAATATCTAATATCTGGGGTGTAAATTCCGCTGAGGGGCCATCATCAAAAGTAAGCACCAATTGATTTAAGGGTGCGGATCCATATTTCTGAATAACGTAGGAGCTGGGTAATGTATCATAACTCTCCGCTGAAATAAGCATGTCGGAGCTGTCCAGTTGCGTAGAGATATGTCCGTTTTTAGGTGTACGTAATACGTCTAAGACCTCACCGTCACCAATATAATCTACAATAGAAGTATCTTTAATAAAACCTAGTTTTCTAAAATTGAAATGCGCGATTGAATCACTGCGCATATCCTTGTTGTAGAAAGTCCAGATACGATCGTCTTCACTTCCCAGGCGCCAAATGGCGGTACCCGCTAATCCATATTCAGTAGCAAAGCGCATGGTATTAAATACCGTTACAGCATCCGTAAAAAATACCTGATGTACCGTGTTGGTATCATCCACAAAACTATAATGCAAATTATAAGTATCGTCGTTAAATTCAATTTTTGCTCCACTACCGGATGCAAGCTCCAATGCATGCTGATAGGTAAGACTAGGATCCTGCAACGAATCTGTCGGCCATTGATAACCAAAGGCACCCAGTCCTAAAATAATTTGACTCGAAGGCACATTCTCAGACATCTTATCTACTGCCGCTTCTATCCATTTTTGTGAACTAATTGGACCCGGATTTCCATCTGAAGAAGATTCATCATAGGCCATTAAAACCAAATAATCGCAATATTTTGAGAGCTCTTTGGTGTTATAATCATCATTAAATGGTTCAATATCTTCGGATAATAAAAGACCGTTCGCATGAAAAATGGTGGCCATTTCTTTTATAAAAGAAACCAATAGCTCATTATTATCTAAATTGAGCGACTCAAAATCCACATTCACACCGGCAAAATGGTTTTCTAAGCAGAGCTTAATCAATTTATTTATTAAAAATTTTCTTTTTGCCGGACTTTTTAAGATACGCTTAGCTGCTTCAGGATGAAAGTTTCGATTAAAATTATTACTCAGCATCGGCATTATGGTTACTCCGTGAGCACGCATTAGCTGAAAGGCATTTCTACTCTGTTGATCTAAATTAAATAGGACTGTATCTGCTTTGGGATCTATAAAAAACCATTCTGGCATTATCAAATTCAGATGACTTATATTTTTTCTTAAGGAAAGAAAAGATTGTGGGTCCCAGGCAACAAAAAAAGCAGAACGGATACCACAAGGGAATTTATTCCACGTAGCTTGAGAATTTTTGACATTTATTCCTAAAAATAATTGACTTACAAAGTTCGGTTGTAGAACGGAATCCCTGATAATATTGGAGTCAAGATTATTTCTCAGTTGCGTTTTTCGCTTGTTGGAAATAATATTAAAATGAGGCCTTTTTTCTTTAAAAAATTTTCTAAAACCTTTATATTGTTTTGATAATTTGGTTTCCTGATAAAAAGGTTTGTCTGCAGAGATAACGGTACGATAATCTTGTTTGATGGGGATAACTGGATCCTTTTCAAAAAGGAGCATGGTAGCCAAAACCGCAAATAGCAATGCAACAATTGCAATTATTACACGGCTACTCCATTTAAAGCGTTGCCAGCGTGTGGGGTTGTTTGTTTGAAAAACCTGTTTCCTAGAAGGATCCTGCATATTTTATTTAAAATAAATGTCCTTATTGGACAGCACAAAATTAGTCTAGGTTTTTGTAAAGAATCAATAAAACAGAGATATTATTTTTTTTTAATGAAAGTTCCCATAATAAAAGAAGCCCAGCAATATGCCGGGCTTCTTTTATTTAGTATGAACCGCCAAACAGCTGAAGATTGTCTGGCTTCGTACTTCACTGCAACTCGCTTATCGATCCATACATAAGGACCTTACAGTTACTCCATACGTATACTCGCAAGTCACTTACGAGGTCTTTAAGTCTTATACTGACAAAACAAAAATATGCAGTTTCTTTTAAATGTCGGCTAAATAATAATGTGCCTTACATCCCACCCACGCCAAAGCGATGAATGGGTTTTACGGCACATTATGTAAATAATTATCTACCAAATTCTGATTCTGTCTTTTTCATCGCGATACATTTTGTCACCGGGTTGTACATTAAATGCTTTATAGAATGGATCAAAATTCATCAAGGGTCCTAAAACGCGCCATTTGTCTGGCGAATGTGGGTCTAAATTAATATGTTCACGTACGAGCGCATCTTTAAGTTTCATTCTCCAAATTTGAGCAAGAGACAAAAAGAAACGTTGATCGGGTGTGAAGCCGTCAATCTTTGTGGTATCCTGGCCTTGTTTGGTCATTTTGAATGCATCATAAGCGATGGAAACGCCCCCAAAATCAGCCATATTTTCACCAGTAGTCAACTGGCCGTTTACGTGCAGGCTATCCCAGACCGTAAAGCCATCATATAGCTTTTGAATTTGTTTTACTTTTTCGTCAAACTTGACTTTGTCTTGCGCCGTCCACCAGTCGTGTATATTTCCATCTTTATCATATTGCGAACCTTGATCATCAAAACCATGAGTCATTTCATGACCTATCACCATTCCGATGGCTCCGTAGTTAACGGCATCATCGGCATCTTTATCAAAGAATGGATATTGTAATATACCTGCCGGGAAATTAATCGTGTTGGTTGTAGGATCATAATAGGCATTGATTGTAGGCGGTGTCATTGCCCACAAAGTTTTATCTACAGGTTTGCCTAATTGAGACATTTGAAAATCATAATCGTTTTGGTTGGCAGAAACAATATTGTCAAAGAATTTTGTCTTATCAATATTTACTTTACTGTAATCGCGCCATTTAGTTGGATAACCAATTTTGCGAATAATTGCTTTTAGCTTTGCCTCAGCAATTACTTTGGTAGAGTCACTCATCCAGTCTAAATGCTGAATGCGGTTGCTAAATGCTTTGGTTAAATTACTTACCAATTCGTCCATCCTCTGTTTTGCTTCAGGTGGAAAATATTTTTTTACATATAACTGCCCTAATAATTCGCCTAAATGTCTATCTGTAGCGCTAGCCATTAATTCAGTACGTGGTTTCTGAACTGTTTGCCCGGTTAATACTTTAGAGTAATCAAACGCTGCATCTCTAAAAGGTTTGCTTAAAATGCCCGCGTAACTGCCTAAAACGTTTGCTTTTAAATAAATTTTCCAGTCATTTATTGAAACAGATTTCAATAAACTATTTAACTTTTCGTAATAAGCAGGTTGCTCCATATCAATGGAATCTACCTTTGCTCCTAAATTGTTCAACAAACTGCTCCAACCAATATTGGGTTCTTTAGCGGCTAAAGACGCTACTGCCACCTTATTATAGTTTCCCTTTACGTCACGCAGTTGTACCCGTGTTTTATGTGATCCGGCGATCTCTCTTTCTATTCCGTAAACCAAGTTACTATTTTTTGTAGCAGTGGTCAGGTCACTTCCGGTAAGTGTGAACAATGCAGTGAGATAGTTCTTATAGGCATTTTGAATGGCCACAGTTGCACTATCTGTTTTAAAATAATAATCTCTATCCGGTAAACCTATACCAGTTTGATAGAAAGAGGCGATATTGATAGCACTGTGTTTTTGATCGGGACCAACGCCAAAAGAAATAATAGAACCATCGTTATTTTTTTGTTCATCAGCAACAAATTTCATCATCGATGGGACATCAGTAATGGCATCAACTTTTGCGAGAATTGGTTTTACGGGTTCATAACCCAATTTGTCAATGGTGGTTGTATCTATGCCGGACGCATAGAAGTCTCCAACTTTTTGTTCAAGGCTGCCTTTTGTAGCATCATTTTTTTCCGCATTCTCTAAAAGCGTTTGTAAATTTTTACGTGTGTCGTCAGCTAGTTTATAGAAGCCACCAACCCCAGATTTATCGCCGGGAATTTTTACAGTGTCTAACCATTTACCATTAACAAATTGGTAAAAATTATCACCCGGTTTTACCGAACTATCAATATATTTCGTTTCAATAAATTGCCGCTTGGTTGCCGCATTTTCATTACTGCATGCTGCCATGCCACATATTACTGATGTAGCCATCACAGTGAAAGTTAGCTTATTCATATTGTCTTTTTTGTGAAAATAATAAACAAGGTAAGTATATTTTTTTTCTATGTAAATAAAAAATGATGAATGGTAAAGAATAATCATTTGTCGGCGTCAGGTGAACAAGAGGCGAGCGAAGTCATCTGATTATTTATACAGGAAGTCCACAATCGTCGTTTCCCTATCTTATAATAAGGAAGGACCAGTACAAAAAAATAACACCCTTTACTTAACCAAAAAATCCCATTCCGGATGCTTCTTCAGGTAAGCTATCACATAAGGACAAAATGGGATTATCGAAAATTTATTTTCTTTCATAAACATAAATACTTTTTCGACTAAGGCCGCCGCAACACCCATCCCTTCCAGTGTTTCTGGTACTTCTGTATGAATAAGAACGTAAGCATTTTCTTTTTTTCTATATTCTAAAAACGCCATTTCATTTTCTACATCTAATTCAAACCTTTGGTCATCAATGTTATTTTTTAGCACTAATTGTTGATAAGATTCTTTCATGAGTATTAAAAATTTAGCGTACCGAAAACACCGTTTTTATAATCTTCCATCGCTTGCGAAATTTCTTCCTGTGAATTCATTACAAAATTATCTTTGGCTGCTACAGGCTCTAAGATTGGTTCGGCGCAAAGAAACAAAATTTGCGCATCTTCTTCGGCAGATAAAATTATCTCATCGTTTTCTTTTTCAAAGATTAATAAATTATGTGCTTCAATCGTTTCGCAATTAATCAATATTTTCCCTTTAATGATGTACAACAACGCCCAATAATTAGGTATAGCATTGAGTTGTATACGTGCACCCTTCGCCACTTCACCAATAAGAGAGATAATTGGCGTAATACTTTTTAAGGGGCCCTCGAAGCCATAATACCTGCCGCTTGCAAGCCGCAGTTCTACACCATTCTGCTGTACTGCTTTGGGCAGTGTCTCTTTTTTTGCAGATTGATAGGAGGGAGCATCCCACTTATTTTTGGCAGGCACATTTACCCAAAGCTGGAGCAACTCTTGGGTACCGCCTTTTTCCAGTAACGCTGGCGAGGGTCCTTCGCTATGCAACAAACCTTTCCCCGCAAACATCCATTGTACGTCGCCGGCATTGATTGTCTCTTCATGACCGGCATTATCTTTATGGTAGCCGGATCCCTGCAGTTGAAATGTAACCGGTGCAAAGCCACGATGTGGATGCGGATGTATTCTTAATTGCTGACCGGCTTCTATTATATCCGGCCCTAAATGGTGTAAGACGATAAAAGGATTGGCAAATCTAAAATCCTTATGTGGCAATGGCTGCAGGACTTTTTCTTCAGGCGTTATATGTTTTTCGCGTCCATCGAGTATATAAGTTATCTTCTTTTTCATGGAATGGGTGGTAAATTATAAACGGTAAATAAAAAATAAATAGAAAAATAAGCAATAAAGCGCAGATACACAATTACGCAATTGGTATCCGCACTTCATTGTTTTAATCCAAATAGCCAAATTTGCCATTCTGAAAATCGTTGATTGCTTCCAATATTTCTTGTTGCGTATTCATTACAAATGGGCCGTAGCTTGCAATAGGTTCATCTATCGGCTCACCGCTCATTACCAGTAATACGGTATTTTCCAGGGCCTTTATAGAAATTCCTTCTCCGTCATTCTTAAATAAAACGAAACTATGCTCCTTCACTTTTTCTTCATTTATGACAGCACTTCCATTGATTACTAAAATAGCTGTGTTGAAAGTTTCAGGCAATGAAAATGCAGTTTGACCGCCTTCTTTCAATTTTATGTCAAATAGATTTACCGGGGTAAAAGTTTTTGCAGCACCTTTTGTTCCATTAAAATCACCGGCTATAACATTTACTATACCTGCATTATCCGGCAAATCCACCGTTGCAATCTCTTCTTTTGTAATACCTTGATAGTGTGCTGAAACTGATTTGTCTTTCTTCGGTAAATTTACCCAAAGTTGCACCATTTCAAAAGGGCCACCTTTTTTAGAAAAATTTTCTTCATGAAATTCTTTGTGCAACACACCCGCACCGGCTGTCATCCATTGCACATCTCCTGGATTGATTACGCCGCTATTGCCTGCACTATCCTGATGTGCTACGCTACCTTTGTACGCAATGGTCACTGTTTCAAAGCCTTTATGAGGATGAACATCTACACCGCGCACGTGATCGGAAGGTCCGAAATCGTAAGCAGCATTAAAATCAAGCATTAAAAAGGGGCTAATCCTTCGTTGCACAATATTGGCTCCAGGTATAAAATTAAATACACGAAACCCGTCGCCTACCATTCCGGGTCTTTCGGGGCGGGCTATTATTCTTTCAATCGATTTTTTCATATTAACTTCTTTTTTATGTTTCTTAATTCATTGATATATTATATACGATGTTTTTAAATGCATCATCCTTAATGGAAAACCTATTAGATTTCTGCAATTTTTGCCTATTCAGCCTTACAGCTATTTCCTTCTCAATCGACTCTACATTTTCGTGTTTCAAAAAAAGGATATCCTCATGCAATATATTACCAATCTTACGTAGTTTATTTTCGTCAATTACCGCCACATCTTTTGTAATAATGATTAAATCAAATCTCTGTTGATGCATGCATTCAATTGCTTTTTCGGCATCTAATAGCACTACAATTTCCCATCTCTTTTGCAAACGAAGTGCATTGAAGATCTCTTTCGCAGCTTTTTCTTCTTTTCCAAAAATCATAATTTGCGTTTGCATTGTATTTCCATTTTTATTACGCAAAATTACAAAGCACATAACCCATAAAAAATAATGTAGATTAAGCGTATCCGGCACCTATTTAGATGCTTTGCTTTTTAATCTTGCGTACCAGCTAAAAATGATATTTTTTGTTAAAATAGCCTTGAGCAAACCGGCGTTCTCGGAGAATTACAAAAAAGCAGCTTAAGCAATAAGTCACCATACAATTGTTTTTAAACAATAGCTTTAACGTTTTCTGCTATGGAAAATCAATCATTTTCGGATGAAGCCCTAATTCTAAACGACTAAACCGGAAGTATAGTTAATTATCTTAAAAGAATTCTACAAGTTTATCAAAAAATGCATGGTATCTACGCCATCGGCGTAATCATATAAAGATGGTTGTTGGCTACTGCCGAATGGAATATTTGTCGATGAAATGATGCATTGTACATCTTCATTAGCTTTTAGTGAACCAACCAATTCTTCTTTATTTGTATAGAAAGAATAATTTACTTGGCTGATAGGCGAGAATAGAGAATCGTTTTCTAAGAGAAGTAGGGAGTTGCTGCTCATATAAAATTTATTACTCAACAGCAAGATGGCCAACTGATAATCGTAGTTATGTTTGTATTTATGAAAATCTAAATAATATTCGTATTGCTTCAAAACATTAATCATTGGAACAAAATCGTAATTTTCAGGAACAAATATTTTCGTTACGTTTCGGCATCCCAAACCAAAATATTGCATCAAATCTTTACACAATAATTCCAATTCCTCCTTTGATTCATCACCGTTGATAATAGCTGCAGAAGTACGATTGCGGCGAATAATGCTTGGGTATTTCTGAAAATAAAATTCAAAATATCGGCTTGAATTATTACTACCTGTTGCTATATAGGCATCACAACCCTTTAAATGAAGAGCAAAAGAAACATAAGCGGCAGCTTCGTCATTCCATTCGATTAATTTATCTACCAAGAAAGGTAATAATAGCTCATCCTTGGAAGACAATTTTATAGTCTGCCGATGACCGGAAACAAACACGCATAAAAAATCATGAAAACCTACCATAGGAATATTTCCCGCCATTACTATTCCTATATTCTGAGGTGTGTTTTGTTGAGCAGGCAGTCTATAGTTCTCTGCCCAATTGGTTAACGAATCCTTTTGCAAAAACCCGGAGGCAATCGACTCGCAAGCCAAATCTATAAACTCCGGCGCAAACCAGGCATTCATAGTAAAAGCCTTTTGTTTAATTGCTTTCCACTCATCGTTGTTTTCCAACAAATAATTGCCTAATTTTGCCAACAGATTTATCCTTTGCTCCAAATTCATGGTGATGTAATTTTGCGCAAAATTATTCTAAAAAAGTAAAAGTTATACAATAAAGATATGGCAATTAAAATAACAGACGAGTGCATTAACTGTGGTGCTTGTGAACCAGAATGCCCCAATAACGCCATCTACGAAGGTGGTGTAGACTGGGCGATGAAAGATGGAACTTCTCTCAGTGGCGATTATACGTTGATGAATGGTGATGTGGTCGATGCCGACAAACGTTTTGAACCCATCAGTAACGATGTATATTATATCGTTCCCGATAAATGTACCGAGTGTCAAGGGTTTCATGAAGAACCTCAATGTGCGGCTGTATGCCCTGTAGATTGCTGTGTTCCTGACGAAATGTACAAAGAAACCATAGAGGAACTATTACAGAAAAAGGAGAAATTACACTTGTAGTCTACCGTTTTTTTAAAAAAGGAACCGGGAGATTCTTCCGGTTTTTTTATTTAGCAGTCGACTCATTATATATTTAGATGCTGTAACTGCAATAACTCGGATGTTTAACTCATTGATTTTCATTCTATTTTTGAAATTTCTTTGTTTTGGATAAGGTATTTTTTTGTAATGGAGTGTTTACTTAGAATAACCAAGGCGAAATGGCGTTATGACCATATGGTAAATGATCTTCCATGACTCTTTTTTACCTTTATTAGCTATTATTCCCTTTCCTTTGGCCAAGCAGTATTAAAGCTGTAGCCGATAGAAGTAACCTCCTACCGCGGGCGGTCAAGAGGCTACCCTTTCTTCTTATTTAAGGACCAAATATTCGTTTTACTAAGAATTTTAATTTATTTGTCTACCTACTAATAGGTTTGTATATTTGCAGTAAGCTTACGCAAATGACTACAAGAGAACAAATAATACAATCGGCAGATAAACTTATAAGAGAAAAGGGATACAATGCGTTTAGTTTTTCTGATATTTCTAATGTCGTTGGAATAAAGAAAGCTTCTATTCACTATCATTTTCCTCAAAAATCAGATTTAGGAACGGCTGTAATTAATGAACATATCCTTGGCCTTAAGAATACTATTAACAAGTATAAAGGCAAAAGCCCTGTCGAGAAATTTGAAAAATTTATTTCTGTTTATTCGGAAGCAAAAACTGAAAATAAAATCTGCATAGTGGGTTCGGTTGCATCCGACCTCAATACCATTGAAGAAAATATGAAAAGCAAGATTAAAGAGTTTACCAACTTGGTGTTAGATTGGGTAACTTTCTTTTTAGAAGAAGGAAGAGAAAGGAATGTTTTCTATTTTGGAGGGGAAGGCCGCGATAAGGCGTTAATGATTATTACCAATATGCTTGCAATCGTTCAGTTATCCAGAGTCACAGGCGAAAAGGATTTTAAGATTGTGACAAGTAAAATCAAAGAAGATTTGCTGAAAAAATAACCTAAGAACCTCTTAGAATTGTCAGCATCCTTTACTGGCAACGATGCGAAATATGGAATGCTGACAAAAGCAAACCGACGGTCAAAGGACTTACGAATTTAAATTAGTAAAAAATAGATGAAAAGAGTTGTAATTACAGGGCTTGGCGCGATCACGCCTTTAGGAAATAATGTAAAAAGCTTTTGGCAGTCACTTATTACCGGGACGAGTGGAGCAAATCTTATTACCAAATTTGATACCGAAAACTTCAAAACAAAATTTGCTTGTGAAGTAAATGATTTTAATCCTTTAGCGACCATCGACAAGACAGAGCTGAGGAAATATGATTTATACACTCAGTATGCGTTGGCTTCCGTTCACGAAGCAGTAGCAAATGCTGAAATCAATTTTGAGAAGTTAAATAAAGACAGGATTGGAGTAATATGGGCATCTGGCGACGGCGGTGTTTCAACATTTGAAGAACAATTAAAAGAATATTATACTGGTAATGGAATACCACGTTTCAGCCCGTATTTTATTCCGAAAAGAATTATCAACATCGCTTCTGGTATTATTTCTATTAAATATGGTTTGCGAGGTGTAAACTTTACTACCGTTGCGGCCTGTTCTGGGAGCAATACTTCTATTATTGATGCATTTAATTATATCCGTTGGGGAAAAGCAGATATGATGATTACAGGCGGATCTGAAGCATCGATCACACCAAGTTCTATTGGAGGATTTAATGCTGCGAAAGCAATGTCCACCAACAATGATAATTATAAGCACGCGTCCAAACCCTTTGATATTGATAGAGACGGCTTTGTTTTGGGGGAAGGGGCGGGAGCTATTATCTTAGAAAATTACGAACACGCAATTAAACGTAATGCGCCAATCATTGCGGAAATTGTAGGCGGAGGATTGGCCGCCGATGCCTATCATATCACAGGAACCCATCCCGAAGGTGCAGGCGCAATATTGGGAATGTCGTTGGCACTAGAAGAAGCAGAAATTACAGCAAATGAAATTGACTATATTAATTTGCACGCAACCTCTACACCTACAGGAGATTTAAGTGAGCTGTTAGCCCTAGATGCTGTTTTTGGTGTAAGAGAAACCCTTTCGATCAGTGCTACCAAATCTATGACCGGACATCTGTTGGGAGCTGCCGGGGCAATTGAAGCGATTGCTTGTATCAAAGCCATAGAAGAGGGGATTGTTCCCCCGACAATAAATACCAGAAATGTCGAACCGGAATTTGCAGATAAATTCGATTTTACTTTAGGCGCATCAAAATCTAAAACCATCAACTATGCATTGAGCAATACATTTGGCTTTGGTGGCCATATTGGTTGTTCAATTTTCAAGAAGTTTTCAAATTAATTTATAAAGGTGAAGTGCAAGCACCAAAAAAATCATTTTTTGGATCGTAAGGAGCTATTTTTTTAGATAGCTACATCGTTGGCATAAATTCAAATTCTTGATTTGTTATAATGTCTCTGTTTCTGGTTCATTTAAATTGTTGTGGCCCCCTTTGAATGGCAACTTTTGCAAAAACTATTTTTATGTCTACTTATTAGGCTTTCTTAGGACATATTCACACCTAACATTTATCTTTTTAAGAAGTCAGGCAAGTCGGCTATTTTTTCGCAACCAACTTGATTCATTACTTGCCAAAGTTGGGTCTTTAAAATATTGATCGTATGATCGCCACCTTTTTTGCCTAAGGCTGCGACACCATACATAAAAGAACGACCCATAAAAGTAAAATCAGCGCCTTCTGCTAGGGTGCGTGCAATATCTGGCCCGGAGCGTAAGCCACTGTCCATCATTATCTTAATCTTGTCTTTAAATAAGGGAACGAACTCTTTTAGTGTAGCAATGGATGATTGCGCCGCATCTAATTGTCTTCCACCGTGGTTGGAGAGAATGACGCCGTCCAGACCTAATTTTATAGACATATCCATATCTGATCGTGAAGAAACACCTTTTAAGACGATTTTTCCTTTCCAAATATCACGAATGGGTTTTATTTTCTCTTCATTCAAAACACCATTAAAAGTATCATTCATAAACCGGCCTAATTGTTTCATATTGAGACCTTTAGGCATATACTGTTTCATTGTTTCAAAGGCGGGTTGCCCATGAAGCAGGGTCGTTAAAGCCCAGTTAGGATGTGCCATGATCTGGATAATATTATTCAAAGTCATTCGGGGCGGCATGGCTAGTCCAAAACGTATATCCCTGGGACGCCAGCCAAAGACAGGAACGTCACAAAGTAATACCAAAACCTCACAACCAGCGTCCTGCGCTCTGTTAAGCACACTATTTGTTACGTCTTCTTTTGCAGGATGATAGAGCTGAAACCATGCCTTCCCTTCTGTAATATTCATGGTTGTTTCTATACTAGCGGTAGTGACGGTACTCAATACAAAAGGTATGTTCGCCGCTTTTGCTGCTTTTGCTAAAATCTCGGGCGCGCCGGGCCACATAAGACCTTGGAGACCGACGGGTGAAATGCCGAATGGCGCGTCGTAAACATGACCAAACAGTTCTGTTTTCATGTCTACTTCCTTTCGCGGTTTGAGGTAATTAGGTATCAGTTCTATCTTACGAATGTCGTCGGTATTTTTTTTGATATTTACATCTTCATTGCAACCGCCATCTAAATATTCAAAAGCAAAATTAGGTATCCTTTTCTTCGCTTTTTTTCTTAAATCATCAACAGATGGATATTTGGGAATGTAGTTTAGTTTCATAGCCAGCGAAATTACTATATTATCTAAAATTATTTTTCCGATATCTTCTCATTTACTTGTTTTATTTTTTCATTAATTGACAATTTTGCAAAAAATATTTTGTCACTTCTATCGATATGTCATTGATTAAAACGATAATCTGTTGTAACAGGCTGCGCTGTAAATTTAAAATTGTAACTTTGCCAGCTATTTATACTCGTTAATTATGCCTCTAAATCAATCTCCCTATTTATTATATTCCGATGGAGAAGGAAATATTTTTGAAGATACTTCTTTGTATGTCGTAGGCCGTGCGGGTTGGGATGCCTTTCCCATCCCACAAGAAGATTGGATAGAACTGCCTCAAGGAGGAAATTTATATGAATTGCCCGGTCGCCGTGGTATTGGGATAGATGTAAAAACGGGTGAGATGCGTCTTTGCGATAAAGGCTGGGCAGTAGCTGCTTTTATTCCACCGGCGCATACAGGTCTATATTTATCGGCTTATGAAACTACACAAGACAATGCACCTACTTTACCACTGTTTTGTTACACCGCAGCCGGTTGGTTAGACGAAAAATTTTATGTACCGGCTGTAAGAATCGAACAGGATATACGTCAGGAGTGTGCCGGATATAACGACGATAAAGTTGCGAGCGGGGCAATAGAATTGTTGAAAAATTATCCCGAAAACCGTCTGGTGAAACACTTGATGGATACTTGTTGCAACACTTATCATTGTCCAGCAGCTCGTAATTTTGCCTTGGCACGCTGGGAGTGTCCGGTCCCCGCTTCGCCCGCCTGCAATGCCAACTGCGTCGGCTGCATTTCTTTTCAGCCTGAAGAAGAAAGCATTGTTTCCACACAAGATAGGCTAACCTTTAAACCGACACCGGAAGAAATTGTGGAATTTACCGTACCACATTTATTGAATGCGCCTTTTCCCATTATAAGCTTTGGTCAAGGCTGCGAAGGGGAACCGCTTTTGATGTGGGAAGTTATTCGCAAAGCAATTATAGAGATACGTAAGCATACCCATAGAGGCAGCATCAATATCAACACCAATGGGTCTAAACCAGATGCGGTAAAAGCCTTGTGTGAAGTGGGATTGAATAGTATTCGGGTGAGTTTAAATTCCGCACAGAAACATATTTATACCAGATATTATTTACCTAATAACTACGAGTTTGAAGATATTGTAGAAAGCTTAAAGGTGGTGAAAAGTTTTGGTGGTTGGACTAGTATTAATTATTTTGTTTTTCCCGGGATGACCGATTCTGAAGCTGAATATGAAGCGTTACGCAAATTAATTAAAGATACCAATCTGGATATGATTCAATGGCGCAATTTCAATATTGATCCTGACTGGTATTTGGGGCATATTGGCGTAAGTGAATCTTTTGAAATGATGGGCATAAAGCAACTGATGAGCCTTATTCACGAGGAGTTTCCCCATGTAAAATTTGGGTATTATAACCCCCCAATAGAGAGAATTCGGGGCGAGTATGAAAATGACTTCGCACATCATTAAATCTTTCGCTCATTTATTCTTTATAAAGGAATCTCTGCTATTCATTGCGAAAACATACGGCCTTCTTTAATTGTTATGCTTAGTCAATGGTTAATTATTATAGCTTATCAAAGAAAACTGCACAGTATTTTTTGCCTCGTTCACAAATGTACCGTAATGATGCTCATATTGTTAACTAGTCCAATAGGATATTTGGCATAATTCTTTACCTTTGTCCATTCTAAAATTTAATAGTAAGTGTCCACACAACGCTCCGTTGCATTTCATACTTTAGGGTGCAAACTCAATTATTCTGAAACCTCTACGCTTTCTCGGATGTTGGAAAGTGATGGTTTTTTAAAAAAAGAATTTGAAGATATTGCTGACGTATATGTTATTAACACATGCTCGGTTACCGATAATGCTGATAAGGAATGTCGTCAGTTGGTGCGCCGCATTCAACGCAAAGCGCCAGAAAGTTTGGTGGTAATTACCGGTTGTTATGCACAACTAAAACCTAAAGAAATATCTGAAATACCGGGGGTAGATTTGGTATTGGGCGCTTCTGAAAAGTTTAATATTGTCGCTCATTTAAGGGAATTAACCAAGGGTGATTCAGCAAAAATATCTAGTTGTGATATTGAAGAAGTTTCCGGTTTCAATACTTCATTTTCATTGAACGATCGTACGCGTACTTTTTTGAAAGTGCAAGATGGCTGCGACTATACCTGTTCTTTTTGTACTATTCCAATGGCCCGCGGGAAAAGTAGGAGTAATACGATTGAAAATGTTTTAATAAATGCACGAAATATCGCGGCATCGGGGGGCGTAAAAGAAATAGTTTTAACTGGTGTAAATCTTGGCGATTTTGGAAAAGGTGCTGATGGTAATAAGAAAACAGAAGAAGATTTTTTAGAATTGATAAAAGAATTAGATTCAATAGAAGGTATTGAACGCTTCCGTATTTCTTCCATTGAACCGAATCTATTATCAGACGAAATTATAGCATTTGTGGCGCGGAGTAAAAAGTTCATGCCACATTTTCATATCCCTTTACAGAGTGGTAGCGATAAAATTTTAGGACTCATGCGCCGCCGTTATAAAAAAGATTTATATAAACAACGTGTTGAATTAATAAAAAGATTAATGCCCCATTGCGCTATTGGAGTAGATGTAATTGTGGGCTTTCCCGGAGAGACTGACGGTGATTTTAAAGAGACCTTTGATTTTCTGCATAGCCTGGATATTTCTTATTTGCATGTTTTTACTTATTCAGAAAGGGCCAATACAAAAGCCTTAGAAATAACGCCGGTGGTTCCTCAAAATGTTCGTCATGAGCGCAATAAAACACTACGTAACCTTTCTTATATGAAAATGCAATATTTTTCTAATCAAAATGTAGGGCAGACTAGAACCGTACTTTTTGAAGACCATAATAAAAATGGTATGATGGAAGGGTATACGGACAATTATATTCGCATCGCTACCCCTTATCAGGAAAAATGGGCAAATGAATTGGTGAGTTGGAAAATTCAGTGAATATCGCCTTTTATCAACACATTCATTTTAAAGGCAATCCTGCCCACGAAGGCTCTTTAACTTTCCGCGGTGACTTTTAAATTATTTGTTCCCTACTCAATTGGCAAGACTTTTGTGTCACTTACTTGATTTTGACCTGTAAAACAAAATATCATGCCTGTATTAAAAGTAATTGAAGTAATGTCGAGCTCTAAGTTAAGTTGGGAAGATGCTGCTCAGCAAGCAGTAAGTGAAGCATCCAAAACGCTAAAAAATATTCGATCCGTATATGTGAAAGATCAAAGTGCGGCGGTGGTGAACGGCAAAATAACTGAATACAGGGTAAACCTTAAATTATCCTTTGTTATCGAGTGACAGGGTCTGGTAACAAAAAGGGCACCGAGTAATACCCGATGCCGCTTTTATCTTTTGTCTGACCTTAATTAGGTTATAAAGATCTAGACGATTTATTCTGTATATAAATTTGCTTTGCTACTTCATCTGAAAAATCTAGAAAAGCTTTTTTGCTAACGCTATCTTCACTTAGCATTACAGGAATGCCTTTATCCCCGCCTTCGCGGATGCTTTGTACCAAAGGTATTTGACCCAAAAAGTTTAGATCGTATTCACTGGCAAGCCTTTTTCCACCTTCTTTTCCGAATATATAATATTTATTTTCGGGTAATTCAGCAGGAGTGAAGTATGCCATGTTTTCTACCAAACCAATAATGGGTGCATCTAGTTGTGCCTGACTAAACATAGCAATGCCCTTTTTTGCATCTGCCAATGCGACGTCTTGCGGAGTAGTTACAATAATAACACCTGTTACTGGTACCAACTGCATCAAGGTAAGATGAATGTCACCTGTACCCGGTGGCATGTCAATGATTAAATAATCCAGTTCATCCCAATAAACGTCGGTCACGAATTGCCGAACAGCACTACTGACCATTGGTCCCCGCCAGACTACGGCTTGTCTTTCATCAACCAGAAAACCAATGCTCATGACTTTAATACCAAATTTTTCTAATGGCACTATTTTGCCTTTCCCTTCAATCTCTGCCATCATCGGCCTATCACCACGCAGCCCAAACATGATAGGCGCACTTGGTCCATAAATATCCGCATCCATCAAACCAACTTTTACTCCATCTTTAGCTAATGCAAGTGCGAGATTGGCTGCAACCGTACTTTTACCTACGCCACCTTTACCACTTACTACCGCTATAATGTTTTTTACTTTGGGTAGTACGGTTTCATGAAGGCTACGCTTGGAATTTACCTTTGAGGTAAAAGTTACATTTACGTTTACCGACGCGTCTTGTGCCAATTCTCTAATTACATTTTCGCATTGTTCATTAATCTCACCTTTATAGGGTGCAGAGGTCATCGGCACCATAATAGTGAGTGCAATATTTTTGCCATGGATTTTTATATCAGCCACCATATTTAGCGATACAATATCTTTCTTTGTGTCCGGGTTTATTACATTTTTTAATGCTTTTAGTATGTCATCTTCTGTCATTATCTGTTAAGTTAAAAGGAAATTAATGGCGCAAAATTAATTCATCATAAGGTTACTTTATCTATATTCCGGTTATTATTTATAATGTCTGCCCATTTTATTGTAAAAACATTCACTTATGCCAGGTTTGATTTATTTTATGAAAAGGATACTTTAACTTTGATAAAGCATAAGTAATACGTTTGAATTGGTGAACAGAAGGTTTAGAAATACATTTTTTACATTTTTTAAAGACTGACTTTTGAATTTTATTAAGACGAAGCCATTTGGTTATTTATTGTTGGTTGCATTTGCAACCTTGTTGAGTGTAAAGAACGTGCAAGCTCAGCAGGGGCAGAAGGTAATACAATTATATGGTATAGTTCGAGCTAATGATAGTTCTTCCGTCTTGCCAGGAGCGAGTGTATATATAAAAGGCACGCACAGGGGAACTATTACGAATGATTATGGTATTTTTTCTATTGCAGTTGTACCCGGAAGTAAAATTGAGTTTTCTTTTATAGGATTTAAAAGTGTGTTTTATACGGTGCCTAACAATGTAAATGGAGATCAATTGATGGTTTCTCCTATGTTGGAGCAGGATACTACTTACTTACCCACTGCAATTGTAACCGCTTTACCTACGCCGGCGGAGTTTCGACGATTGTTCTTAGAAACTTCTATTCCAGATGATAATTATGCCATCGCTCGACAAAACCTTAATTTGGAAAATATGCTTCGACAAATGCGGTACCTCCCAATGGATGCGCAGACGATAGCTAATATGAATTCTCGCGAATTGATTCGACAAGGCTCTCAAAAAGGACTCGTGCCCAGTTCTGGGATTTTTAATCCTCTAGCATGGTATGATTTTATCAGATCCTTAAAAGAAGGTGGCGGCTCTAAATAACCTATTCTCTCTATATCTTTCCTAATGTTTAAATCTTTGACGGTTGCCATGGTAAAAAAGAATGCTTTTATTCGAATGCTTAGTGTCGCAGGCATTACCAGTATGCTATTATGTGCTCAAGTCAGTTTCGCGCAAGCAAACCAATCTTTGGAAAATAGGTATCCACTCGTACCTTATCCCCAAGAACTTACTGCTCGGAGTGGTTCATTCACAATTGACCGGCATACTGTTATTGTTGCCGATAGCAGGATGTTCGCCAATGAAATAGAACAGCTACAGTCTTTGTTAAAGATGAAACTGAAGGTAACAGGAGTAGGGAGCTCTAAAAACTTTATACAATTTAAGCTAGATTCCACCATCACTCATGACGAAGGATATATTTTAGATATTGATAAAAATGACATACTCATATCCGCGAAAAATAATGTAGGCATTTTCCGTGCCGTTGAAACCATTCGTCAATTGTTGCCTAATAAAATTGAGGGACTGATAAACTATTCAAATATTGGTTCCTGGACTGTTCCGGATGTTTACATAAAGGATTTTCCGATATATGAATATCGCGGCATGCATTTAGATGTAGCTAGACATTTCTTTTCTTTTGATTATTTGGAAAAGTTTATCGATAGATTGGCCTTATATAAATTCAACAAACTGCATCTACATTTAACTGATGACGAAGCTTGGCGAATTGAAATAAAAAAATATCCCAAATTAACACAGGAGGGTGCTTGGCGTACTTTTGATGCCCACGACTCCGCCTGTATTGTTCGCGCAAAAGCGACCGACGATCCTGATATGGAAATTGATCCCTCACATATAAAAATCGTGAATGGGAAAGAAATGTATGGCGGGTTTTACACCCAAAAGCAAATGAAAGAAATAGTAGCTTATGCGGCGCAACGTCATATCGATATTATTCCAGAAATAGATATGCCCGGCCATTCACGCATGGCCATTAAATTATATCCTTTCCTTGCTTGCACTGCCGGAAAGGAGACTGGGCAAGGCTTTTCGGTACCAATGTGCCCATGCAATGAAAACACATTCACCTTCGCGGAAAATGTTTATTCCGAGATATTTAAAATATTTCCCTACAAATATGTACACCTTGGCGCTGACGAGGTGAATAAAGAGAGCTGGGCAAAATCACCTGAATGTAAAGAGGTAATGCAAAAACAGCATTTGAAAAATGTGGAGGAATTACAAAGCTATTTTGTAAGAAGAATGGAGAAATTCTTCAATGCACATGGCAAAAAATTAATTGGTTGGGATGAGATATTGGAAGGAGGTGTTACTTCTTCTGCTATTGTTATGTACTGGCGCTCTTGGGTTCCTGATGCGCCGGTTATCGCAGCCAAACAAGGAAATAAAGTAATAATGACACCAGGCAATCCTCTATATTTCGACGCTATCCCTGATCAAAATTCTTTGATGAATGTGTATCATTTTAATCCAATTCCGAAAGGCCTAAATAAACAACAAGCAGCTAATATTATCGGTGCCCAGGCCAATATTTGGACGGAGTATATCCCAACGACCAACCGTCTGGAATTTATGGTTTATCCGCGCATGTTGGCTCTTTCAGAAGTTTTATGGACAGGCAAAACCGATGATGCGTCTTTTTTAAAGAGATTAAGATATCAATACAAAAGAATGGATGCTTTAGATATCCATTACCGCTTACCAGATATTGCCCATCTTTTACAACAAAATGTTTTCATCCATTCAGATACATTGAATTTACAGTCGCCTATGTCCGGTTTAGCGATTCATTATACGGTCGATGGATCCATGCCGAGCATGCAGTCGCCTATTTTGAATAAGCCGATCGTCATTACAAAGTCAGCCACTTATAAAATTGCATTATTCACTGAAGGCGGTTTGCGTGGGCAAATAAATACGGTAAAATTTGACCAACAAGATCTCATGCCTTCCATAATGGTCAAACGCAATTACACCGGCTTAAATGTTGCTTATTATGAAGGCACTTATAGAGCTATTGCCGCTATGGATAAATCAACACCTGCTCGTAGATGGAATGAACCGGATTTAAATTTCTCGAAAGAACATATAAATGCTGGTACTTTCGGATTAAAATTTACAGGCGTAATAACTGTGCCTGAAGATGGGGTCTATTCTTTTTATCTTACATCAGATGACGGTTCTATTTTAAAAATAGCAGATAAACTCGTTGTTGATAATGACGGGTTACATTCTGCACAAGAGAGAAATGGACAGATAGCTTTGCAAAAAGGCAGTCATTTCTTCGAAATAGATTTTATCGAAGGAGGTGGCGGCTATAAATTGCAGTTGCAATACAGCATGCCTAATACTAATCAAAAGCAAAATATCCCGGACACTTGGTTTAAGTAGAATACGGTTGCAAAGCAATTGATTAACAGCCAATACTTTCTGGTC
This sequence comes from Arachidicoccus sp., assembly GCF_050436765.1. Lineage (NCBI taxonomy): Bacteria > Pseudomonadati > Bacteroidota > Chitinophagia > Chitinophagales > Chitinophagaceae > Arachidicoccus > Arachidicoccus sp. Next base: position 33,304 of record NZ_JBNQGD010000199.1, read on the forward strand.
AATCAATTGCTGTTGTGAACAATGAACCAAGATAGAACAACTGGAAATGAGAAGCTACCGGAATATCATTTTTTGCCTTAATTTACAACTTCAATTTGGCCTTCATCTCCTCGGTCAACGCATTTTTATTGATCATAATGGCCACTGTCTTGTAGTTGATATAGGCTTTAGATGCATATAAAAACCCTTTGTAAATATTCTTAGTACCCCAAGAATTTTTTACGATATAATATTCTTTACCATTTTGATCTTTTGCTAAACCTACGATATGCATCAGATGATCATCGGTAGTCTGTTTGTCGTTGTAGGCCGCTTGTCGATTTTCTGGCGTAATATTCATTTCCGTTTTTGGTTCATTAAACCAGTCTTTAATTTCCTCTTTCGTGGTGGTTTTAGCGGAGATGGTGTCTGCACCAGGCGGTACAATAGCTACGCTACTTAACCAATTGAAATAAGGTTCTGAACAATCGGTATCCCATTCTACGGTGTATCCGTTTTTTAATGCATCATCAATAATCTTAGTGAGGTCGTCTAGAGGGACATTGAAGTAATTTGAAACAAATTCCCAATTATCTGGCACCATCAACATTCCTTGTTGCCAATAAGGAGTATTAGTTTGGGACATTATTTCGATATAATTTTTGGGGTCCAATCCTACATATTCATTTGCGAAAGTTTTGGGCGTATAGCTTTTACCTTCAAATGTGAAATGTGCCGGTACTTTTCCCAAATGCGCATCTAAAATTGCAGAGACAGTATCTCGCCAGTTAGTTGGAATATTATGCTGCGCCAGCCATTTATTCAATTGTGTTTTTACCAGTGCTAACATATCACCAAAGTCATTTTCAGTAGCACCTTTTATCAAGCCAGTATAGGTAGACTCGGGCATTGCGCCATATTTTGCATACATATTAATTACATCGTGCGCTTGGCCACCATCACCAAAATTTACGTTACCGTCCATTCTCAGATAATTTTCCGCTTTATCCAAATATGCACATCGCGCCGAAAATATTTTCGAAAGATGTAGTGGCCGCTTGCCCGCTTTTATCATTTCACTTTCCAGAAACGAGTTGGTAGAATAACTCCAACAAGTTCCCGATCTGCCCTGGTTTTCTACAGGTGTGTAGGTGAGGTCTCTTATTTTAGTGAACGCAAAACCATTTGCATCTGCAGTCGATTGGTTTTTGTTTACCTTTTTAATTAAATCTGTTTGTGCTTGTGATATAGTTACTACAAAGACTACAATAAATACCGATAAAAATATTTTTTTCATCATTATCTTTTTTAAAAAAGTATTAGGCAATTCTCTTTCAGGAGTTTACATTGTATGGAGTCAAAGATAGGCAAGTTGTCGAATGTTTTAAACAGTATCTGCTAATTTCCGTTTATTTAATAACAATGATCTTCAGCGCCAAATCCGCGCAGTCAGGCTGAGCGTACGGCAATCTATTGTTTAAATGACCATTCAGTCATTATTTTATCAAATACTAGTTTTTTCATTAGCTCTGGTTTTGTCGCTATCATATCAAACGTTTCACATGAGCATAGAAAAGATAAGCCCAAAGTTCGTTATTCCGCTATTGCAACTGTCAAAATTGCATAGCATACCTTATCAACACAGCTATTCAAACGAAGGGAGAAAAAATCAATTTTCCACAACGGCTTTATTTCCCCTTGAAATGTGGTAATTTGCCGCTTTATTTCGATATAATATTATGGCCAATAAATTGAAAACAAATAAGAGTGCTGTTCCTTCTCCCGATAAACTTACACCGGAGAAAGAAATAAAAGTTTCTGTCTCTGAGATCGTTAAGGACGAGCGTACCTATAAAATCACTGGTGCTATTTTGTTATTGATAGGATTTTTCTTGTTTATTTCTTTCGCTTCTTATCTATTTACCTGGCAAGAAGACCAGGATAAAGTAATGAGTTTTGGGGCCAAAATCTTCAGCACTTCGGATGTAAAAGTGGCGAACCTCTTTGGAGTATTGGGTGCTTATACGTCACACAACTTAATGTATAATGGTTTTGGCGTTGCCTCCTTTCTGCTTTGTACCACTTTTTTCGTCGCAGGGGTAAATTTTCTTTTTGGTAAAAAAGTTTTCTCCTTAAAAAGAAATATAAAATATGTGGTGGCTGGACTCCTAGTGTTGAGCACCACTTTTGCCTTCCTGAATATGGAATTATTGAATGCGGGATTTTCCTGGGGAGGCGCAGCAGGGGAGTTGATATGTGAATGGCTAATAAAATGGATTGGTACCTTAGGCACCGTTTGCGCTATCTTATTAATCTTAGGCATTTATCTTATTTGGCGTTTCGACCCGATATTTTCTCTACATATTTTTAAAAAGAAAGAAAAGAAAATAGCGGAAATCTTACCGGAAATAGATGCGGTGAGGGAAGAGGAACAAGAAAATGAAGGCGCCCAACTATTTGTCGACAGTCAAATAGCTGCAGGGAATCAGTTGAAAAATAAAAAAGGCAAAAGTGTTTCTGTTATAATGCCCGACGCTGCAGAGGAAGATAGATTAGAGTTTTCTGTTGATGAAAAAGAGGAGAAGGAAGTGCCATCGCTCTATGAGGGGGTGGCAAAGGAAGATATTAAACCGTTGGAAGCAAAGGTCACAAAGCCTGTAGTTCCGAATGCGGAAAATATGCCTTTGGAAATAAAGCCGGAAGTCGAAGATGTTCCTTCTGAGATTATTGTAAACCCCGAAGCACCACAGGCCAAAATGATGACGCAGGGCAACTATGAACCCACTTTAGACCTAAGTAATTACAAATATCCTTCTATTGATCTGTTGGATATACACGGGATGGAAAAAAGTGTTCATGATCCCACAGAATTGGAGCAAAATAAAAATCAGATTATATCGACACTCAAAAACTACGATATACAAATTCAACGTATCTCCGCTACGGTAGGCCCGACAGTTACTTTATATGAAATCGTACCTGCACCAGGGGTGCGTATTTCGCGTATTAAAAATTTAGAAGATGACATCGCATTAAGTCTGGCCGCACTGGGAATTCGTATCATTGCACCTATACCTGGTAAAGGAACAATCGGTATCGAAGTGCCTAATATGAATAAGACGATTGTGAGTATGCGTGGATTACTAGCTTCTGATAAATTTCAGAATAACAATTTCTCTTTACCGATTGCCATTGGCAAAAAAATCAATAACGAAAATTTTATTGTGGACTTGGCAAGCATGCCGCATTTGTTGATGGCTGGGGCTACGGGACAAGGTAAATCTGTGGGGGTAAACGCCCTTCTGGTTTCCTTGTTATACAAAAAACACCCTTCACAATTAAAGTTTGTATTGGTCGATCCAAAGAAGGTGGAATTGAGTTTGTATCGTACTATCGAGCATCATTTTTTAGCAAAACTACCGGGTGAAGAGGAAGCTATTATCACCGATACCAAAAAAGTGGTGACGACTTTAAACGCTTTGTGCATCGAGATGGATAACCGTTATGATTTGCTCAAAGAAGCCGGATGCCGCAATATAAAAGAGTATAACGAAAAGTTTGTGAAACGCAGACTTAATCCACAGAAAGGCCATCAGTTTTTGCCTTTCATCGTTTTAGTGATTGACGAATTTGCTGATTTAATTATGACGGCCGGTAAAGAAATAGAAATGCCTATCGCTCGTTTAGCTCAACTGGCAAGGGCGGTAGGTATCCATCTGATTATTGCAACCCAGAGACCTTCGGTGAATATTATTACCGGAACTATTAAGGCAAACTTCCCGGCGCGTATTGCATTTAAGGTTTCTTCGAAAATAGATAGCCGTACTATTCTAGACGCGGGTGGCGCGGAACAATTAATTGGAAAGGGCGATATGCTCATAAGTTACAATGGTGAAATTACCCGTTTACAGTGTGCTTTCGTCGATACACCTGAAGTCGATAAAGTCTGCGATTTTATCGGTGAACAACAAGGCTACCCGGAAGCGTTTTTATTACCGGAATATGTGGACGAAAAAGAACTTGCTAGCGGCGGCGGCAATGACTTGACTGACCGTGATCCGCTGTTTGAAGATGCTGCAAAATTGATCGTTCAAAACCAAGTAGGCTCCACTTCCTTAATTCAAAGAAGAATGAAGCTTGGCTATAACCGTGCCGGCCGATTGATGGATCAATTAGAAATGGCGGGCATCGTAGGTTCTAATCAGGGCAGCAAAGCCAGAGATGTCCTCATAAAAACCGATGCTGATCTTCAATATTTGTTGGATAATATGCCCTAGTATGTGAATAATGCAATATTGCCTTCACTAGGCGGAAAAGTCGAAAACATTTATTAAGTCAATTGAAAAATATAAACAAGTAATTTGCAACCTGATTAAGTAAAAAATGAATAGTCGATTTTGTTACGAAATCTATTTTAATAACTTATATTTTCGTCATGGAGATTATTCACAGTCTTTGCTAAATGGTAAAACAAGCACATATCTTAGGCTTATTGGTCTTCTGTACTAAAGGATACTCTTGTATAAATGAAAATAAATATATTTGGTATAGAATTCGTTTGTGAATTGTGCTAAAACTAAAGATTTTTAGGTTTTACGGCTCATTATATAAATTTACGGTAACATTCGTCTTGATGATCAAAAAAGATAGTTCAATTTCATACGGAATAGTTAGTTAAAAATCATTTTATTTTTATCACTTCTCACTTAAAAGAAATGTCCGCAGCAACAAAAGAAATAAAGCGTATCACTACACATACCTTACAAAAAATGAAGGCATCAGGGGAAAAAATCTCTATGCTCACAGCATATGATTTTTCTTTTGCCAGACTTTTCGATGAGGCTGGATTAGATATCATTCTAGTTGGCGACAGCGCCAGCAACGTGATGGCTGGTCACGAGACCACCCTGCCTATTACCTTAGATCAAATGATTTATCATGCACAATCAGTGGTACGCGGTGTTTCTCGAGCCCTGGTTGTAGCTGATTTACCTTTTGGTGCTTATCAGTCAAATCAAGATATTGCATTGGCGTCTGCCATTCGTATGATGAAGGAAGCTGGGACACATGCTTTGAAATTGGAAGGAGGCATAGAAATTTGTGATAGTGTACGCAAGATTGTGTCAGCAGGTATCCCTGTAATGGGGCACTTAGGCTTAACACCGCAAAGCATCTATAAGTTCGGTACTTACACTGTTCGTGCCAAAGCAGACGCAGAAGCAGATAAATTAAAGTCTGATGCTTTGGCGTTACAAAATGCAGGCGCTTTTGGTATTGTGCTGGAAAAAATTCCGGCAAACCTGGCCAAAGAGGTTTCAGCGACTTTGTCTATTCCCACAATAGGTATTGGTGCTGGTAATGGTTGCGATGGACAGGTATTAGTTATGCACGATATGTTGGGCATCAACAATGAATTTAACCCGCGCTTTGTACGCAAATATTTAAATCTTCATCAGATGATTTCCAACGCGGCAAAACAATATATTGGAGATGTAAAATCCGGCTCTTTCCCAAACGTGGAAGAATCGTATTAAAAAACGCTCAAGCGCTATATTATGGAAGATAAAAGAAGTTGGATATCACAATTGGTCTTCACGCTCGTTTTCTGGGCATGTTTTCTGATGCTGCCCTTTATATTTTTTCCCCATAACCCGTCCAAGCATGAGTTGGAAAGCGGTCGGTTTATCGCCTTATATATTTTTAGTAACCTTTTTTTAGTAGGATTTTATTATTTTAATTCAGGCGTTCTTATTCCTAAACTTTTAGCTAAGCGTAAGCCCGGGCTCTATTTTTTATCTATTCTCTTTTTCTTCCTAATTTATCTGACTGTTTTTTATTGGATATGGATTTACTCCCCAGAAACCATTAAATTTTTTACAGAGCATCCGCATATGTTCAAACGCAGAAATTGGCTATTCAACTTTTTCTCTTTGGGACCTATCATGATGTTCTTATTAGCTTTTACTTTTAGTAGTGTTTCCAAAATTGTGGCAAGGTGGTTCTATGCTGAGAAGCTTAAAGAAGAAGTATCTAAACAACAATTAGAAACGGAGCTTTCTTTGTTGCGCTCGCAAGTAAATCCCCATTTTCTTTTCAATACACTCAATAGTATTTATTCCCTTACATTAACCAATAATGAAAAGGCACCGGATGCAGTGATGAAACTCTCACGCATTATGCGTTATACTTTAGAAGAAGCTCAAAGCGAATTTGTTCCCCTGGAAGATGAATTGGCGTTTATCAATAGCTATTTAGAATTGCAGAAGATTCGTGTAACCGACAAAGTACAGGTTATATATGAAGTGAAAGGCAATGATGGTGATACCAAAATACCTCCTTTACTATTAATACCTTTTATTGAAAATGCTTTTAAATATGGGGTAAGTGCCAGAAATAAAACTTCGATAAAAGTTATCATTGTGGTAGAAAATAAACAATTATTTTTTAATTGTGAGAATGATATTATCCCTAACATCTCTATGCAGCCCGGAACCGGACTGGGGATAGCCAACGTAAGACGTCGGCTGGAATTATTATACAAAAAGAATTATACTTTAAATATTTCAACTGAAGAAGATAAATATAAAGTAGTACTTCGTTTAGAAATAGGTTAAAAATAGCAGCATGCAAGCAATCGCCATCGACGACGAACCTCTAGCTTTGAAAGTAATACAACAATATGCACAACATATCGATTGGCTGCAGATCGATGCTGTGTTTACTGATGCATTGGAGGCAAAGGAGTATTTAAAAGAAAATCCTGTTGATTTGATTTTTCTGGATATACAAATGCCGGAAATAAACGGGATGCAGTATTTTAAGAATTTAGAAGTAAAACCGGAAGTGGTTTTTACGACCGCATATAGTCAATATGCTGCTGAAGGGTTTAATCTGAATGCAGTAGATTACCTGGTTAAACCTTTTGAATATGAACGTTTTTTGCAGGCAGCGGAAAAGGCCAAAGAGCTCATTGGCTTTCGACAAAACAAGGAAGCGGAAGAAGGTTTTTTATTAGTGAAATATAATTACCAGTGGCAGAAAATCGCTTATAAAAATATTGATTTTATTGAGGCCCTAGACGATTATATAAAAATAAACGTATCGCCCAGACCGTTCCTCATTCACATGAGTATGAAAGTGGTCTCGGAAAAATTACCTGCGGAAAAATTTATTCGAGTTCACCGTTCTTATATTGTTGCACTGGAGAAAGTAATCAGTTGGAATAAAAATACAATTACGGTTAATGATAAGATAATTCCCATTTCTTATACGTATCAGAAGCAGGTGCAGGAAGTATTGAAGGGCTTGATGGATGAAAGTCTTTAGTAAAAAGTTATTGAAAGAATGAAAATTGTAATCATCGGTACGGGGAATGTGGCCACTATTTTAGGAAAAAAAATGGCCGGTGCTCATCATACTATTTTGCAGGTCATGGGCCGTAGCGAACGCGCTGCTGCAGTGTTAGCATCAGCATTAAAATGTACCTACTCGCTGGAGCTGACAGCAATGGAACAAGAGGCAGATATTTATTTCATTTGTGTACAGGATAAGGAAATAAATGCTGTAGTAGCTCAAATGAAGGTGCCGGAAAACGCCATGGTGGTTCATACTGCAGGCGGTATTTCTATACAGGTATTGGCCGGAATGTTTAGGAACTATGGTATAGTTTATCCATTGCAAAGCTTGCGCAAAGAAGTGACTGTATTGCCCGTCATTCCTTTTTTTGTGGATGCCAATAATGAACATAATTGTGTTATTTTATCTGAATTTGCAAAAACAATGTCGGCGCAAGTTCATCGGGCTAATGACATACAACGAATGAAGTTACATTTGGCAGCTGTCTTTACCAGTAATTTTACCAATTATCTCTACTCTTTGGCCAATGATTATTGTACAGCATCGCAAATTAATTTTTCTTTTTTACAACCCCTAATAGTAGAGACTGCTAGTAGACTGCAACAGTTTGCCCCTAGCGAGATACAAACGGGACCCGCGGTTCGTGGCGATACACTTACATTAGAAAAGCATTTAGCTATGTTAAATGATTTTGAAGAGGCTCAGGAAGTATATCGTTTCCTGTCAAAAAAGATACAGATGCATTTCAAGGACTAATTGTTAGTTGGAGCGAAAGGCTCTATAAATTGCTTTAATTTCTCACGCAAAAAGATTATATTTACTTCTTAAGCTCATTTTATGAAAAAGGGATTATTATTGCTATTGGCTATTGTTGTATGCTTTGGCATCTATATTATATATTCTAAAGAAACAGACGTTAAAAAAAGTATTACGGCTGAAACGCCACTTAAAATAAGTGAAAACAACAGTACCTTCAATAATGCGACTGCAGCTGTTCTAAGCAGTTACTTTAATCTACGAGATGCCTTTGTCAATTGGAGTGCTGACTCTACAATTCAAAAACTTAATGATTCTCTAATCTTTCATACCCATCAGATTCCCTTTGGTGCATTAAAAGCAGATACACTTTTAATCAATACAGCAAAAAACTTTGCTAGCTCTATATTGGCCGAAAGCGAAGGTTTAAAAGGGGACTCCGCTATTGGTGAACAACGCCGCGATTTTTATAATATCTCTGAAAATTTGTATAATTTCTTAAGAACTGTCCATTATGACCAGGCCACCATATATCATATGCATTGTCCCATGGCCTTTGACGAGGAAGAAGCGTATTGGCTAAGTACTGATACTACTATTGTCAATCCTTATTTTGGGAACAAGGACCCTAAATTTAAAACCAAAATGCTGCATTGTGGTGATATTGAGGACTCGATCAATTTTAGGAAATGACGGAGCTCCTTCTACATTGAATTACCAATCTTTGCCATTATTGGTAACCTGACCTCCGGCTTTTTGTTGTAACTTCTTCTGTGTTTCTTTTTCTTGATCTCTTAAAGCCTGAAGCAATTTCTCTGCCTGCTCTTTATTCATCTTTTCTTGTTGTTGTTGCTGCTGCTTTTCTTGCTGATTTTTTTTCTTAGGGGGTGGGGGAGGTTGGTTCTTGTTTTTATCCTTATTATCTTTCGGTTGTTGCTTCTGTTGTTGTTTTTTTAATTCATTTAAGGCCTTCTGCAGATTTTCTCTTGCATCTTGATCCTCAGGTGTTACGCGCAAAGTGTTTTCAAAAGACTTCACCGCATCTTCATATTTTTTACTTCTTGCAAAGGTTACTCCTTTATCATAATTCAACTCTGCTTTTAATTGATCGCTCTTGCTATTTTTGATAGCTTCATCAAAATTGGCCAGCGACTTATCTGTCTGCGCCAATTTACTTTGAGCAATTGCCAGATTGATACGTGCGGTCGTGTTACCTGGCGCAATTTTTAACCCTTTTTGATATTCCGATATGGCCGTTTTATAGTCACCTTTTTCAAAAGCCTTATTACCATAATACACCTCTTTATTGCCCTTCTGTGCCAGAGCAGAAAGACTGTAAAATAAACAGACGGCTAGTATATAAAAATTTTTCAAACCAACTCTTTTTTTCTTTCAGGAATAAATAACTCTATCACCAATAGCAAAAGTACCAAGGCGATAAGATAAGGGAAATAGTAAAAATATTGCCGGTTACCCACCTTGCCGGAAACAATTAATTTCTTTTCTATCGCATTAATTTTGCTGGTAATGGTTTTAACGGCAGTGGCATCGTTATTCAACAATAAATAACTACCACCCGTGGAAGAAGCAATATTTTGCAGTTCTTTTTCATTAAGTTTAGAAATAACAGTATTACCGTCTTTATCTTTTTTATATTCATTCGTCACCGGATCTAAAATAGGAGAACCCTGAGCTGTTCCTATACCTACAGTGAAGACAACGACACCGTGGTTGTATAGATTTTTGACAGCATCTTCCGTCTTTGCGTCGTGATCTTCTCCATCTGTTAGCAGTATAACGGCTTTATGTTTTCGATCATTACTGTCCAATGCATTGTTGGCAAGGTTTAAAGCGTCCCCTATGGCTGTGCCGGCAATCGGTACCATGTCAGTATTTATATTCGATAAATACATTTTTATGGCGCCCACATCATCTGTTAACGGCATTTGTAAAATAGCTTGTCCAGCAAATACTTCCAGTCCTACCCGGTTATTATAAAGATTATCTGTTAATTGATTTATAAGCTGTTTCGCGCGATCAATCCGGGTCGGTTTTATATCTTGGCTCAACATACTTTTGCTCACATCCAAGGCGATAATAATGTCTATGCCACTAGATTGTTCGACGCCGCGATTGGCAGATTTACGCAAGTTAGACAAGGTGAATATACCGATAAAAAGCGCAATGATGATAACATAAAATTTTATACGAAATAGACGGGGTGAGTATTTGGCGGTCAACCGTTTTATCAAAACAGCATCTCCCAAATTTTTTTTTACTTGTTGCTTCCATTTTATCACAGAAACAAACAAAAATACTACGGGCACTAATGCCAGCAGCCACCATAAATAAGTCGAGTTTTCGAAGGATAACATAATTGATGATAAAAACGAAGTTGCAATCTATTCTAAAAAATTAAAACTACCTTTCTTTCTCTGCGTTTTTTAACGTTTGCTTTTTAGTAAGAGGTATTATTTTTTTCCTTTAAAAAATCCATAATCGGTTAAAATAGCTTTAAGTGTATTAACCAAGGCATTTTTATCGGCCGTGTTATTGATCGCCTCTGCATGTATTACAAAGAAATAGACTCTTTTGTTTTCCTCTTCCCAACCCATTATCCAGCCTGAATGTTTCCCTTCTTTATTGACCTGCCATACGGCTTTATAGGAGAGAGAATAAAGGGTGTTACTCTGTTGTGTCATCAGATCTTTTACTAATCGTTGCACGCGTTTTTGAAAAGGAAATTGCGCAAAATATACTTTCTCCGTAAAGCCCAATAGTTCATCCGGTGTTAGCTTTAATGAATCATTTTGCCAAAAAACTGGATCGTTCTTTGCAATAATCTTATTACCATAATGTAAGGAGTCTAACCAAAATTGCATGGTCGACCTACCAATACTGTCGCTCAGCGAAATAAAACTGGCGGTGTCATCCGTTTTAAATGCCTGGCCTAAGGTCATAGCTGTATCGTTCCTTCTTTGAATCAGGGAATTTTCGTCAGTTACTGCGCCCTTTTCCAAACCGATCAAAGTAGTCAATATATCAAAGCTATTGCCAGGATTATAAGAAGAATCTTTATAGGAAGAAAGATTATATACATTGAACGTCTCGTGCACATTGTCTAATAGAGCAAAACTTCCTTTCAAATGATTGGCTGCAAAATATTTTTCCAGATGACTATCTTCCGATACATTATTCAAGGAACAGCTACCCAATGCTAGGAGCCCAGCTGACAAAAGAGAAAAATATAATAGCTTCTTCATAATTTTTCTGGCAAAAGTAATCATCTTTTGGCTATCTGCCTTAACGGAAAAAGAAAACACTTTCAGTCTTTCTTGCTCCAAAATTATTTTCTAAGTGACGGTTGCCACCTGCATCCTTAATTCTCGCTATCTTTGCCTCAGGTCGTAAGTGAAATAGGTACAACAAAAAATTATTAAACAAAAATTATGTCAATAGTATTAAAAGCAGGAGATAGGGCGCCAGAATTTAAGGGGGTAGATCAAAATGGAAATGTAATTGCCCTCTCGGATTTTAAAGGCAAAAAAGTAGTTTTATATTTTTATCCTAAGGATAATACGCCAGGTTGTACCGCACAGGCATGTAATTTACGTGATAACTACGAGGAGTTGATTAATAAAGGGTTTCAGATAATTGGCGTTAGTGGCGATAGTATAAAAAGTCATAAGAAATTTGAAGAGAAATTTGGCTTACCTTTTCCATTAATTGCCGACGAAGACAAAATCATTTTAGAAGCTTACGGTGTTTGGAAACCAAAAATGTTTATGGGCCGTTCTTTTATCGGCATCCATCGTACTACTTTTTTAATAGACGGAAAGGGTATTATTAAAGCCATAATAGATAAACCCAATACAAAAAATCATACGGAACAAGTATTGGAAACTTGGGCAACTATCTAAAAAATACTAACCCCGATTCCTTTTCAAAATCTCGTCGACTCGTTTTTCGACTGCTTCATTTTTTATTAAAGCGGGCGCATGGTGAGGTTTTATACGTGCATCAATAATTAAAGCATTTTCACACCCCCAGTGCTTGTATCGGGTAAAAGAATTGATACCATAAATGTCATGGGAGGGATTGCTGCGTGTAAAACTTACCCATAGAAAATTATTTAGTTTTTCTGCTACAAAATCGGCATCGTCACAAAGGATTATGAGTGCAATTTCAATAAGCGATTCTGTTTTATCTCTTAATAAAATATTTAATTCCTGCATTTCTTTTTCAGCGTCTGCATAATTGCTAAACGCTTTTGTTTGCAACGCAACAATTCCTGGTAAAACAATTTTCGCATTTGTATTTCGTAATTCTTTTAAACACGCAGGTAGTTCTATTGCCAAAGATCTTATCTGATTGCCGTATGCGGCAAAAACTACTTTGCTGCCTGCATTTAATCCTGTTCCGGAATAATCAAGTGTATCGATTGTCGTATTGGTTTGAAAGTGGATATCTCTTCGCCAATCTATTCTTTCTAAAATATATTTAAAATAACTCTCAATATTATTGACAGATAATTGATTTGTATCATCTGCTGTAATAAATAAATATTTTGCCAAACTCAATTGCCCTGTTCCTAAGATCCTGTTGGCCAAGGTCAGTAATTCAGCAGGTTGTTTTTTGGAATCGAAAGGAGTGTAGCGTTCGCTGCCAATCGCCAGTAACAAAGGATGTACTCCCGCTGCATCAACCGCATTAATTGCTTTTAATCCGGGAATTTCTTGTTCAACAGCGTTGCCTGTTATTTCATGAATAAGTGCGCCAAAAGAAGTATCTTCCTGTGGTGGACGGCCGACGACTGTAAAAGGCCATATTGCCTCTTTTTTCGCAAATACTTTGTGTACGTGCATTACAGGAAAATCGTGTTGCAGACTATAATAGCCCAAATGGTCACCAAAGGGCCCTTCAGGTTTCGTTTCGTTGGGGTATATTTCACCTGTAATTACGAAATCGGCATCTGCACTGATACAATATCCGTCCTGGTAATAATAACGAAACCTACGCCCAGCAAGCATCCCTGCAAAAGTTAATTCGCTCAAGTTCTCAGGCAATGGCATTACTGCTGCTAGAGTATGTGCAGGTGGACCTCCTACAAATATACTTACCTTAAGCGGTAGGTTCTTTTTATTGGCAATAGATTGATGTACACCTATGCCACGATGTATTTGATAATGCAATCCGACTTCTTCGTTTGTAACATATTCATTGCCCAGAATTTGTACGCGATACATGCCCAGATTGGATCGCATTGTGCCTGGTTTTTCTATATTTTCAGTATATACTTGGGGTAGTGTTATAAAAGAACCGCCATCTTTTTCCCAGTGGTGTATTTGAGGTAAGTCCGTAATTTTAATTTCTTCAAAAGGAATATGAATATAACTTGGTTTTTTTATTGGCAATCCTTTTAACGCGACAATACCCGTATTCAGATTTTTAAAGGGGTGCTTAATTGCCTGTATGGGATTATTGCGCAGTTCAATTAAATCCTGTACTTTAGACAAAGTATCACGAAAGATATATTTGCTCCTTTCTAATGTGCCAAAAATATTAGAAGTCGCTCTGTATTTGCAGCCTTTTACTTTCTCGAACAAAATGGCCGGACCATCCTCTCCGTAGACACGCATCTGTATAGCCGCCATTTCCAGATAAGGATCCACCTCTTCTTTAATGCGCAACAATTGTCCAGTACTCTCCAGATCTTTTAGGCAATCTTCTAAGTTGATATAGGCCATTTTGTCTTATTCTATTATTCTTTCCATTCATATTGTTAATGAACTTCCATTGTGCTTTGATCTTTAGTGTATAATCCGCCCAACAACTTCTACTTCTTAAGCGACTACTGCTTTTGCAACCATAAATTAATCGTCGGTTTATAAGTTTTCTTTGGTAGGAGCAAATAAGGCGCGCAGTTCACTAGCGTCGTTAGGGGACATTTTTCCAGCCAGTATTAAACGTAATTGACGTCTGCGCATAGCACCCTCATATTGCTCTTTCTCTTCCGGAGTTTCGGCGATTACCTGCGGCACTTTTCGTGGCCGGTTGTTGGGGTCAAGTGCTACAAAAGTAAAATAGGCTTCATTACTTTCGTAACGATACTGATGTAAACTATCTTCGCCCCAAACTTTTATATTTATCTCCATTGAAGTGTTAAATGCCCTGGTTAGTTTGGCTTCTATGTGTACTATATTGCCAATCTTTATGGGATTTTTGAAACTCAAATTATCCACGCTTGCCGTCATACAAGGGGAGTTGCAATGCCTGGCTGCTGACATAGCACCCGCGATGTCCATCCAATACATTAACCTGCCGCCCATCAAATTCCCAAAAGTATTGGTGTCGTTGGGTAATACAAGTTCATTCATTACCACTAAACTTTCACTTGCTTTCTTTGCATCCATTTTCAAATCTTTGGCAACAAAGATAAGGGTTAAGTTATGGATATAAGCTGTGTTTGCGGTTAATAAAATTCTTTTGAAAGCTCTCCACATGCGGTGCAGCCTTTCAACGGCTATTGTCCTTCTATATTTGGACCTTGCTATAGTTATTTCTATCTCTTTCCTTGTGGAGGTATTTTGACATTTTATGGAAAATCTAATTTTCAGAAATGCAGAGCAAATAAAATACAAGGCAGCTTTTAAAAAAACAGTAAATTTGAGAATTCTAAAGAATAATTTGATAGGCTGATTCAGGTCTTCATTAAACTATTAAAGAATATGAAAAGGCTATTTTTTGTATGCCTATTTGTAGCAATGTTTTACTCTTGTTCCAAGAGCACAACGAATAATAATGCGCTTTCTGGAAAATGGAATATCGTTACAGATGCTAAATTTATTGGTTTGGGACAAGATAACCAACAAGTAAATTATGTGGGAAAATTAGATGATTATTTTGATTTCTTAAACGACAGTGTGATCTATATGAAGGAGGGTTCAGTCCTTGATACATTGAATTATAAGCGTACATCAAACACGACAATTATAATTTCTTCTTTTGGTGTAATTGCGAATGGCGAGCCAGAGACATCCCAAATGAGCAATCATACTAATAGGGGCCTCACAATCACTGCCGCTAACATCTATACTCCTGGCGGAACATTTGGTCGAAAAATTGTGCTAAGTAGATAATATCCATTTTGTATATCTTTCGTCCCTGTCAGTATCTTTCTCTAACGACAAAGCTTTTGCTCTTAACTTCATTCTTCGACGTTTCGAGCAAGGAAAACGAAGTAATGTAACTTGCACCCTTTAAATTAGACATTAAGGTAGACGATAGCTATTATTCGCAGCATTAGCGTTCATCTGCCAAATTGTTCAATTAATTATCACTATCTAGCTAAATAATGACAATAGAACTTAAATTAATTTTAAATGCAATTTCTCCATTTACCGAAGAAGAATTTGCGTTCATTGAACCATATTTTCAAATGGTTTCATTAAAGAAAAATGAAATCCTTTTAGAAGAAGGACAACTTTGTAATACCTTTTTTATCGTAGAATCGGGCATGCTCCGAAACTACTACAACAATAACGGTCTGGATGTAAATTTCAGTTTTACTATGGAAAAGCATTTCACCACAAATTTTGAAGCCTACGTGAATCGGGAACCTTCTAAAATTATTATTCAAGCAATGGAAAGATCGGTTGTTTGGGTAGTAAACAGTAGAATGTATGCTAAAGAGAATGGATCCTTTGCAGCTTTTTCTACTTTCATTCGAAGAGTAGCTATTCGTACACTGATGGCAACCGAAGAGCATCATAATATGTTACGCATGCATGCACCTGCTGATCGATACCAATATATTTTAGAGAAGAAACCAGAGCTCATCCAAAGAATCCCACTTAGCTATTTGGCCTCATACTTGGGCATTACAAGGGAAACGCTCAGTAGAATCCGCAGCAACAAATATTAAATCCATTTTTTGATATTTATCACAGTTGTCCCAATGCACATGAACTACCTTTGTGTCATTAAATATTAGTTATGGAATGGTATCAATATATAGCGGCTTTTTTTGCAGGCGTTTTTTTAACCAATGCGATTCCGCACTTTGTGCATGGTATTGCAGGAAACAAATTCCCAACTCCCTTTGCTAAACCACCCGGTAAAGGCCTTTCCTCTCCCACGGTGAATGTAGTTTGGGCTCTTTTCAATTTACTAATTGGCTATACGTTGTTGAGCGTAAGTAAAATAAACAGCAGTAATGTTCCTTTGATTCTTATTTTTTTTCTTGGCATGGCAGTAATAAGTATTATGAGTAGTATTGGTTTTCAAAAAAAAGATAAAGAATAATCTACTAATAAAATGCTATTCAATCTCTTTATTTTTATCTTCAAGTGCAAGGGTCTTAACAGTAATAATGAACATACAAAATACATTCATAGCGCTTAGAAGTCGCAATTTTGCTTTATTTTTTACAGGTCAATTTATTTCTCGCGTAGGAATGTGGATGCAGCGGACTGCTGTAATTTGGGTCGTTTACAGCATAACACATAGTATATTTATGATTGGTGTTGCTACTTTTGCGGAACAATTTCCGTCCTTTGTGTTTTCCGTGGGAGGTGGGCTTGTAGCGGATAAATACGATCGTTATAAGGTGCTCCTTCTTACGCAAATTTTATCTGCTTTACAAGCGATCGCATTGACTGCCTTTGCTTTTTCGGGAAATTTTGGAATTACACTCATTCTCATTTTAAGTGTATTTCTCGGTATTATAAATGCCTATGATGTCCCCGTAAGGCAATCCATGATTCCGGAAACCATTGAACATAAAGAAGATTTGAATAATGCAATTGCGTTAAACGAGTCTTTAAATACCCTCGCCAGACTAATTGGTCCTGCTTTGGCTGGATTTGTATTAGTAAAATATGAAGCCGCATCTTGTTTCCTGGCTAATGCGATTAGTTTTATTGCAGTGATAGGTGCCATTTTAGCAATGAAATTTCCAAAGGATAAATTCAGTAAGCACAAGACAAAAATTAAAACGAATTTTAAAGAGGCGTTGGAATATCTGGCAGTCAATAAGTCAATTGCCATCGTAATTTTGATAGCCGCAATTTCTAGTCTTTTAATACTACCCTATATAACATTGTTACCGGTTTATGCCAAAGTAATTTTTAAAGGTGATGCCGCTACATTTGGCTGGTTGAATGCGGCGATTGGCTTCGGTGCGTTCACCGGCTCATTTTATCTTGCTACCTTAAAAAAAACGGCAGATTTTAGAAGGGTCTTGATCTTTAATATTTTTCTATTTGGCGTAAGTTTATTATTATTTGCCTATTCGCGCAATGTGTACTTGTCCCTATTTTTTGCTATTGTCGGTGGCTTTAGTTCTATCCTCCAATCTTCCATTATAATTACTATTGTACAAAGTGAAACAGATAATCAATATCGAGGAAGGGTGATGAGTTTAATTGCCATGGCAATTTTCGGAATGTTGCCACTAGGTAGTCTTTTAGTCGGATATATTGCACCGGTAGTAGGAACCCAATTTACCGTATTTATGGAAGGGGTACTGGGGGTTATACTGGGAATAGTCTTCTATAAAAATCTAATAAATACATCGAACGAACGAATTAAACATTAAAATAATGAACAACAAAACGGCGTTGCTCGTGATGGATATACAAATAGGTATTACGAGCAGATTGCCCCTACAAGGAGAAGCATTGGTCAACAAAGTAGCCGGCGCCATAAAAGTGGCAAGGAAAAAGGATATTTTGGTGATTTTCGTGCGGGTGGGTTTCAAAACGGGCATGCCGGAAATAAGTGCCCGCAATAAGACTTTTTATGCGATCAAAGAACAAATGACTGACGCTCGTTTAGAGAGTTTTATGCAAATCCATCCAGGCCTTGGAATGCTCGAACGCGATATTATTGTCGATAAAAAAAGGGTTAGTGCTTTTAGTGGAAGCGATTTAGAAATGATTTTGCGTGCCAATAATATTTCCCATCTGATACTTACCGGTGTTGCTACCAGCGGAATAGTTTTGTCAACCTTACGAGAAGCATTTGACAAAGATTTTCAACAAACGGTTCTTTCAGATGCATGTGCAGACTTAACAGAAGACATACATGAATTTCTCATTCAAAAAATATTCCCGAAACAAGCTGAGGTAATGACCATTGATGAATGGAAAAATACTATGTTCTAAGAAATTACGCATAAAAGCTTCTATTATAATATTTAAAAAGTCAGGAATAATCCGAGCTGCCGGATTATGCTGATTCGGTGTCGAACAATAGGCAATACTGCTCATGAATTGCCGCTTGTTTTTCGTTAAGGTTACACTTTGCAAAAAAAATACGAATAGTATTGATGGATAACCCATTTAAATTCGATCCATCATCAAAAACAAGTAATTTGAATAGCAATGATTTTATAACGATTAGAATAGTTAGCTTTGATAACATAATAAATGGACCCGACGTTTTTGATTAATAGAAATTTTGGGCCTTTTTTCACTGTTTACTTGTCCAAAGCCATTATTTATGAAAAAACCATTTCTCGTTTTCATTTCATTAGTACTGTTAGCAGCCTGTCAAAACGCTTCAGTTACAAAAAATACGGCTATACGTGGAGTTGACACGACGCTTAGACCCGGAGATAATTTTTTTCGATATGTAAATCATAAATGGGAAGATACTGCGCAGATACCGTCAACGCAGGCGGGGGTAGGTGCGTATATGTTCATGAATTATCCACAACGATTGCGTTTGCAAGGAATATTGGACAGTGTTTCAAAGTCCGACAACAAAGCGGGCAGCATTGAACAAAAGCTGGGTGATTTTTACGCATCGGGAATGGATACCGCGACCATCAACCAATTGAGCTATGGTCCCCTAAAACCACTGCTTGCTCGTATTGAAAGCATCAAGAATGTAGCAACTTTGATGGAAGTCGTAGCTACTGAAGCAACTTTGGGAAATAATTCTCTTGTAGCTTTTGGTGTAAGCCCGGATAATAAGAATAGCGGCCTTAATATCGCCCATGTTTACCAAACCGGGATTGGACTACCTGAAAGAGATTATTATTTCAAGACAGACAGTGCAACGATAGCCATTCAAAATGCTTATAAAACCTATCTTGCTGCACTGTTTAGACTTACCGGTAGCGATGCATCTACTTCTATAAAAGATGCGGATGTTGATTATAATATTGAAAAAAAATTGGCTTCATCTCATAAAACAAATATCGAATTACGAGATATAGATGCCAATTATAATAAAATGGCGGTTGCTGCCCTTGCCAACCGGCAACCCAATATCGGTTGGCTGAATGTGTTACCTCATTTAGGGGCAAAAACAGATTCCATAGATGTAGCGCAACTGGCCTATTACGATAAACTCAATGCACTTTTAAAGTCTATTCCTATAAATGATTGGAAAATTTATCTCCGTGCTCAGTCTATCAATACATACGCCAATGATTTAAGTAAGCCTTTTGTGGATGCCGCATTTGCATTCAATAAAGCATTGTCGGGCCAGTCAGTACAGAAATCTCGTGGTGAACTGATGGCTAATAATGTAGATCAGTCACTCGGACAAGCACTCGGGCAACTGTATGTCAAAAAATATTTCTCAGAAGCAGCAAAAAAGCGCGCACTACAATTAGTTAATAATTTAAAAAAAGCTTAAGCAATACGAATAGAAAAGCTAGATTGGATGAGCGACAGTACAAAGCAAAAAGCAAAAGAAAAGCTATTTGCTATCACTGAGAAAATAGGATATCCAGACAAGTGGAGAGACTATAGCAATGTAAAGATTGTAAAAGGAAAATACTTCGAGAATAGAATAGCTGCCGCTGCGGGTAATTATCAATATGAATTGACAAAATTGAATAAACCGGTTGATAAAACGGAATGGTTTACGACGCCTTCGACAGTTACTGCCTATAACAATCCTTCTGCCAATGAGATTGTTTTTCCGGCAGCAATTCTACAACCTCCTTATTTTGATAACAACGCTGACGATGCGCTTAACTATGGTGGAATCGGAATGGTGATAGGTCATGAAATGACCCATACATTTGACGATCAGGGCGCGCAGTTTGACAAGTATGGCAATGTGAAAAACTGGTGGACGAAAGATGATTATAAAAAATTCAAGGCAAAGACACAACAAGTAATTGACCTGTACAATACATTCGTTGTCTTGGACACCGTTCACGTAAAAGGAGCCATGACAATTGGCGAAAATACTGCGGACATAGGTGGCGTTTCCATTGCGTACGATGCTTTTAAAATGACCAAAGAAGGTCATGATACGACAAAGATTGATGGATTTACGCCAGATCAACGATTCTTTATTTCTGTTGCGCGTATATGGCGGGTAAAGATGAGAAATCAGTTCCTGCGTCTTTGGATTAATAATAACCCGCATTCTCCTCCACTGTGGCGCGTAAACGGGCCATTGATGAATACAAATGCATTTTATAAAGCATTCAATGTGCAACCTGGCGACTCCATGTATTTGCCAGAAAAGGATAGAATTCATATTTGGTAGTGATAAACGCCAATCCGAAATTCCGCTTTGCACACAGTGAATTGCTACCCACCCAGGGCAGAGCCGATGGGTGGGGTTTCACCAGAGCGGAGTTCTCAAAATGAGATATAGCTGATATAGCACTGTTTCCAAAATATCCTTATCTTTGCACACTCAATCAAAAGGCACCTAAATGTAGAATACAATTTCTTTCAGAAAAATAGAAACAAACAACTATTAGCGGTTGTTTTATTGTCTAATCTTAAAAGAAAGAAATAATGCTTATTTTACAAAACCTAACCTATATACATCCCAATAAAGATTTATTATTTGAGCACATTTACCTCACCATAAATAATGGTGAAAAAATTGCTTTAATTGGTAATAATGGTTCCGGAAAGTCCACTTTACTGAAAATAATTGCAAATGAATTAGACGCTTCTAGCGGCCAAATAAATTTGGATAGTAAAGCCTATTATGTCCCGCAAATTTTTGGACAATATAGTGAGCTGACGATTGCTCAAGCTTTAGGAATCGAGCAAAGGTTGCATGCGTTAAAAGAAATCCTCAAAGGGAATACAACCGAGGATCATTTTATGGCGCTCGACGACGATTGGACAATTGAAGAACGCTGTTCAGAGGCTTTCAATTATTGGCGATTGAGCGATCTTGACTTGCGGCAGAAAATGGGAACACTCAGTGGTGGGCAGAAAACAAAAGTCTTACTGGCAGGTATTTCCATCCATCAGTCGGAGTTTGTTTTACTCGATGAACCAAGTAATCATTTAGATGCTGATGCCAGAACATTATTATACGATTTTCTGCGCAACACTTCCTGTACTTTATTGGTTGTTAGCCATGATCGGCTATTATTAAATCTGTTCGATAAAACGGCTGAATTAAGTAAGGATGGCATCACGATATACGGAGGTCATTATGACTTTTATGCAATGCAAAAACAAATAGGGTTGAATGCATTAGAACAAGATGTAAAAAGTAAAGAAAAGGCATTACGCAAGGCGAGGGAGAAGCAACACGAAACGCTGGAAAGACAACAAAAATTAGACGCACGCGGGAAAAAGAAACAAGAAAAGGCAGGTATAGCTACTATTATGATGAACACCTTAAGAAACAGCGCTGAAAAAAGTACCGCCAAAATTAAAGGTGTCCATGGCGATAAAATTGATGACATTTCTCAAAAGTTACAGGCCTTACGAAAAGAATTACCAAACATAGATAAAATAAAATTCGGCTTTGATGATACCGCTTTACACAAAGGCAAAATATTATTTAAGGCTACCGGTATTAATTTTAGCTATAATAAGCAGCTCCTTTGGCCA
>NZ_JBNQGD010000199.1:55239-79459 GCF_050436765.1 Arachidicoccus sp.
AAATTCAAATTATAAGCGGTGAAAGAGTCGCGTTGACGGGAATGAATGGTTCGGGTAAAACGACATTAATTAAGATAATTCTAAATATCCTTGAACCTCAGGTAGGAACAGTTTATAGAGCCGAAAATAATTGGATTTATATTGACCAGGACTATTCTTTAATTGATAATCATCTAAGCGTTTACGAACAAGCGCAGCGCTACAATGGATCTGCATTCCACGATCATGAAATAAAAATTAGGCTTACACGTTTTTTGTTTACGACAGAATTTTGGGACAAATCTTGCGCCGCATTAAGTGGGGGAGAAAGAATGCGTTTAATGCTTTGTTGTCTTACGATCGGTAGCCAATCTCCTGATCTCATTATTTTGGATGAACCAACAAATAATTTGGATATACAAAATATTGAAATACTTACAGCCGCCATCAAAAAATATCGAGGAACCCTCATTGTCGTGTCGCATGATGCATTTTTTTTGGAGCAAATAAATATAACAAGCATTGTAGAGCTAAAAGCTAGGTGAAGCGAAACGACTGTTGATTAAAAAATCTGGATCTTCAACGACAAATCACAAATTAAAAACTACCTTTGGACACCTAAAAAGAATAGATAATTATTTATGATGAAGATTAGTTTTCCCGATGGCGCAATACGTGAATATGAAAATGGCGTGTCGGCTTTAGATATAGCTAAGTCCATTAGCGAGGGCTTAATGCGTAAAGTTTTGGCGGCTGAAATTGACGGCAAAGTAGTAGATGCATTTGGACCTATAACGGAAGATGCACATATAAAATTCCTTACATGGGATGATAAAGGGGGCAAATCCACTTTTTGGCATTCTTCAGCACACTTAATGGCGGAAGCTCTGCAGGAGATTTTTCCGGAAACCAAATTTGCCATTGGACCACCCATTGAAAATGGTTTCTACTACGATATTGATTTAGGTGATCGAAAAATTACCGATGAAGATTTAATGCTTATCGAGAAAAAGATGAAAGAGTTGGCGGGCAAAAAAGAGCGGTTTTCACGCAAAGAAGTTGCCAAATCCGACGCTATTGCTTATTTCAAAGAAAAGGAAGATCCTTATAAATTGGAGCTGATCGACGGCCTGCAAGACGGTTCTATTACTTTTTACACACAAGGTAATTTTACTGATTTGTGTCGTGGTCCACACATTCCCAATACCGGCTTTATCAAGGCCATCAAATTAATGAATATTGCCGGCGCTTATTGGCGTGGTAACGAGAAGAACAAAATGTTGACGCGTATTTATGGCGTTACTTTTCCCTCGAATAAAGATTTAGATGCTTATCTGGAATTTTTAGAAGAAGCTAAAAAACGTGACCACCGTAAATTGGGAAAGGAGCTGGAATTATTTGCTTTCTCTGAAAAAGTGGGAGCTGGGCTGCCATTGTGGCTACCCAAAGGAGCAATGTTGCGTCAGCGTTTACAGGATTTTTTGCAGAAAGCTCAATTGGAAAGCGGTTATTTGCCTGTAATTACGCCGCATATCGGCAATATCAATCTATACAAAACTTCCGGTCACTATGAGAAGTACGGGAAAGATAGCTTTCAATCTATTAAAACACCGCATGAAGGGGAAGAGTTTTTATTGAAACCGATGAATTGTCCACACCACTGCGAAATATATAAAACTTCACCAAAGTCCTATAAAGATTTACCGGTACGTTTTGCAGAATTTGGTACTGTGTATCGTTACGAACAAGCTGGTGAACTGCATGGTTTGACACGCGTGCGCGGCTTTACGCAAGATGATGCGCATTTATTTTGCCGCCCCGATCAGGTAAAAGAAGAGTTTAAAAAGGTAATTGATTTGGTATTATTTGTCTTCAAGTCTTTGGGCTTTGAGGATTTTACCGCACAAGTTTCACTTCGAGATAAGGAGGATAAGGATAAATATATAGGTTCGGAATCCAACTGGGATATTGCAGAAGATGCTATTCGCGAAGCCGCAGCAGAAAAAGGTTTGAGAACTGTAGAAGAATATGGTGAAGCTGCATTTTATGGCCCTAAGCTTGACTTTATGGTAAAAGATGCTTTAGGCAGAAGTTGGCAACTGGGGACGATTCAGGTAGATTATAATTTACCGGAACGTTTTGAATTAGAATATATTGATAGTGATAATTCACGTAAGCGCCCAGTAATGATACACCGAGCGCCATTTGGTTCTATGGAGCGATTTGTTGCGGTCTTGCTGGAACACTGCGCAGGTAAGTTGCCTTTATGGCTTGTACCTACCCAAGTAAAGATTCTGCCAATTTCAGATAAATATAGCGACTATGCGCACGAAGTTGAAGCTATTTTGAAACAAAAAAATATCCGTTCCGAGGTGGACGATCGAAGTGAAAAAATTGGTAGAAAAATTCGGGATACTGAGTTAGCTAAAATCCCCTATATGCTGGTAGTGGGAGAGAAAGAAATGGAAAGTAAAACACTAGGTGTGCGAAAACAAGCAATTGGCGATTTGGGTGCAAAAACAATAGAAGAATTTGTTTCGATTATTCAGGAAGAAACTATCCTGTAATTTTAACATTTACAGGTATAAAAAAGTCTACTTCGTCAAAATCGAGGTAGACTTTTTTGTAGCCTTTCTTATCTATTCCTTTAAATCAGCAAGGAAATTTAAAAACAGAAGGTTATTCGTTATGGGTAGTAATTTATAAAATGACTAAATATATTAATACCTCGGCAATAAGTTAAATGAAATCGAACAATTGATATAGGTATAAACAGATTGAGTTTTTGCTTGTATATTTGAATTAAATATTTTTATGAAAAAAGCATTTATTATCATCACTGTACTCAGTTTGGCGCTGCTGTCTTGTTCGCAACCCGACAATTCAAATGCCAAACAAAATAATCGGCCGGATTCAACAACTACACAAACAAATAAAACAAACAATACGATGACCACCATTACTTTAAAAGGAAATAATATTCATACCGTAGGTAAATTACCAGCCGTTGGTACAGAAGCGAAAAACTTTACTTTAGTCGCAGATGATTTGTCCGAAAAGAGTTTATCGGATTTCAAAGGGAAAAATATTATATTAAATATTTTCCCTAGTGTAAATACAGGGGTGTGTGCGGCTTCAGTGCGTGAATTCAACAAAGAGGCAGCAGGTTTACCAAATACTGCCGTACTTTGCATTTCCAAAGATCTACCTTTTGCACAAGCGCAATTTTGCGGCGCGGAAGGTATTAAAAATGTCACTATGCTCTCTGATTTCCGTACTGATTTCGGTAACGAATATGGCGTACAAATGGCCGACGGTCCTTTGAAAGGTTTACTTAGCCGGGCAGTGATTGTTATTAATCCCGAAGGAAAAATTATTTACGAAGAACAAGTTCCTGAAATTACACATGAGCCAGATTTTGCTAAGGCATTAGCTGCAGTAAAATAAGAAATGAATTAAATAAAAAAAGATGGGCAAAGCATTTGTTTTGTTCATCTTTTTTGTTTCAAAAAAAAATATTTGAATGGTTGCATGTTTTTCAATGTCTTAATCCTGCTGATAACATGAAAAAGCTTTTAGAAACCAATTTCCTTGTTTACTTAGCCAAGTGTATTATAGGGCTAACAATTACTTATACTATTTACGAAATGTTTCCGCAACATCAATTTTTTTGGAGCGTCATTTCGGTATTACTTGCATTTTCACCAGATGACAGAGATGCCAAAAAGGTCGCTTACGATCGTATGAAGGCCAATGTTCTAGGTTCTGTTGTGGGAATAATTATTTTTGTCATTCATGACCCGAATCTGTTTTTTATGTGCTTTGGTGTATTGATGACCATTATTATTGCCACCATTTTGAATATTCAGGCGACCACGCGTTCGGCTTTGGCGGCAGTGATTATTGTGTTGTTGTATGAAAAAGAAAACGCTTCCTATCACATGGCTTTGGAAAGAATGTTTTGTGTAATTATTGGGTGCTTGATAGCATTGTTACTTACGTTGTTATTTGATTTTACCATTTATAAAGATAAACGCAAACGCTTTCTGCGCAGGGCAAAGGTCGTAAAGAAGCATTATTCGCAATTGCCTAAAGCTTAATGAAAAGGCTATCGTCATTTCACCTTATCTTTGCCTTATGAAATTGTATTGTAATTCCCTCACAGAATATAGTCGTTTAAAAACGCGTGAAGTAAAAGTTGGCGATTTACTTATTGGAAATTTTAACCCCATTCGTTTGCAGACGATGACCACCAATGACACGATGAATACCATCGCGACAGTGGAAGAGACTATCCGCTGTATTGACGCCGGAGCCGAGTTAGTGCGTATTACAGCGCCTTCTAAAAAAGAAGCCGAAAATTTATTGAATATAAAGAATGAATTACGCAAACGTGGTTATCATACGCCATTAGTAGCTGATATTCATTTTACGCCCAACGCTGCAGAAATAGCGGCTCGCATTGTGGAAAAAGTGCGAGTGAATCCCGGTAATTACGTAGATAAGAAAAAGTTTGAACAGATAGATTATACCGACGCAAAGTATGCAGAGGAGTTAATGCGCATTCGGGAGAAATTTACACCATTGGTGAACATTTGTAAAGAATATGGAACGGCAATGCGTATCGGTACCAATCACGGAAGTTTGAGCGATCGTATTATGAGCCGCTACGGAGATACCCCGATGGGAATGGTGGAAAGTGCTATGGAGTTTTTGCGTATTTCTCGCGACGAAAATTATCACAACATTGTGTTGAGCATGAAATCCAGCAACACTCAGGTAATGGTGCAGGCTTATCGATTACTGGTACAACAGATGGAGGAGGAATTTGGCGAAGCGTATCCGTTGCATCTAGGGGTTACCGAAGCCGGAGACGGCGAGGATGGTCGTGTAAAATCTGCGGTAGGCATTGGTGCATTGTTAGAAGACGGCATTGGTGATACAGTACGCGTTTCACTTACAGAAGATTCGGAATTTGAAATTCCGGTTTGCCGTGATTTGGTAAAAAGATATGAATTAGCCGGAAAGACCACAAAATTGGATAGCACAATAGTGCTAAGGGAAAATGTTTACAAGGTCCCTGCGTTAAATACCCAATCCTTAATGTATTCTCCGGTTCAATATAATAGAAGGAAGACATTTGAAGTGGGTAATATTGGCGGCCATCTGGTGCCGGTTGTTATAGCAGATTTGTCGAAGCTCAACCATATAAAACCCAAAGATTTAGAAGCAGTAGGGTATACTTACGTTGAAGCCTTAGATAAATGGAACATCAGTGATTCAGCAGCAGATTATATTTTTATTGGCTATCAGTCACTGGACTTTGCATTGCCCGGCACCTTGAAAGTAATAGTGCAACCCGCTGCTTACGATTTGCAGGAAAAGAAAGAGAAATATTTTCCACTTTTTGATGCCAAAACTTACATTCAAAATACGGATGAAAAGGCCAATATCAATTTTGTAATGCTTGATTGTTTTTCAGCGCAAGAAGATAGTTTTCAATATTTGGAAGCGTTGGCAAATGATAAATCTATAGTTTTTTGTTTGAGCAGCGAACGTAAAAACTCGATGCAGGCAATTCGCAGAATGGTTATAGAACTTCTAGAACGCAAAATAGAAAATCCGGTCGTTATAATGGTCAATAGTCATTGGCAGACCATCGACGAACATCTGATTCATTTTTCTACTGAAGCAGGCGCATTGTTTCTCGATGGCTTTGGCGATGGCATCAGTTTAGGATTGTCATCCGATGCATATGATGATTTGTCAACCAACTATAAGAATGCAAGTGGACGCAATTACCAAAAAAATACGACAGCAGAACAATTTTTAAACACTTCGGCATTTAGCATTTTGCAGGCAACACGTACAAGAATTTCAAAAACTGAATACATTTCCTGCCCAAGCTGCGGAAGAACATTATTTGACTTGCAGGAAACCACGGCGAAAATTCGTGCGGTAACCAATCATCTAAAAGGAGTAAAAATTGCTATTATGGGCTGCATCGTCAATGGACCAGGTGAAATGGCCGATGCAGATTTTGGATATGTTGGTAGCGGCATAGGAAAAATTACTTTATATAAAGGCAAAGAAGTGGTAAAGCGCAATGTGGATAACGACATTGCGGTGGACGAACTTATTAGTTTATTAAAAGAAAACGGCGTTTGGGTAGATGAACAACAATAGAAGCTGCTTAAGGAATCTTAAACTATTTTGTCATTCCATAAAAACCGAAATAACGAATCACTGTCATCGATAACAAATAATAGAAAGCAACAATGTCCTCATACGTAACCATCTATTCCAGCACGAGCCTACCTGAAATTTATGTAATTAAAGGCAAGCTTGAATCGGAAGGGATTGTTTGTTTTACAAAAGACGAATTAGTTGCGCAAACTGGAACCTATCTTACGGGAATTGGCAATGGGGTTGAGTTAAAAGTGCACCAGACAGATATTGATAGGGCTGTACAAATACTGCAAGAAGGAGGCTATTTGCAACCTAAAATTTCTAAAAAAGCATCTTATATACCGACCTTTATTTTCATCATTATTTTGTTTGCTTTCCTATTCTATATCTTCAAAAAGAACCACGTTTTTTAATTCTAAATTTTTCCTCAAAAAATATTTGTGCGATATGCATATTTGTATATCTTTGCAGCCCGTTAAAAAGCATTTAGCTAAAAAACGCAAGCGGATGTGGCGAAATTGGCAGACGCACTAGACTTAGGATCTAGCGCCGCAAGGCGTGGGGGTTCGACTCCCTCCATCCGCACTTTAATCCGCCTTACCCTAATAAGGTGGATTTTTTTTAATTTTACAAGACACCCTGGTAGGGCAGGGAGAGTTTGTTATGGCAACAATTACAAGAGAAAATCTAGCGCCCTTAAACGATAAATTAGTCGTTACAATACTTAAGGAGGATTATCTTCCCACCTTTGAAAAAAGCTTAAAAGGTTATGCTAAAAATGCTAATATACCAGGCTTTCGCAAAGGAATGGTACCTGCTGGTTTAGTGAAAAAAATGTATGGTCAGGGCATTTTGAGCGAAGAAGTAATTAAAGCCGTTGATGCGGAAATCAACAAATATCTTCAAGAAAATAAATTACAGATTTTAGCTCAGCCTATTCCTCTGGAGGAGCAACCTGTAAACTTTGAAGTAAACAACCTAACCGATTATTCTTTTGAATTTGAAATTGGTATTCAACCCGATGTGAATATTGATGTTAAAGACATCAATGTAAAACGCTATCAGGTAGAAGTTACTGATAAAATGATTGATGAAGAAATCGAACGCCTCACTTCTCGTTTTGGTAAATACAATACGCCCGAAACTATTGAAGATGCCGATACAATTATCAGCGCAGATATTCAGTTAACTGATGGAGAAAATAAAGGTGATACTGCCGTTAATTTAAAAGATATTGCGAAGACGCAACAGAAAGAATTTAAAGGGAAAAAAGTCGGGGACGCTGTGACCATTCAGTTAGACAAAGCATTTAAAGGCGATATCTTGGATCGTGTTTTAACTGACCTTAAATTGGATAAAGCCAATAAAGAAGATGCCAAAAAGGAAGCGACACTTACGATAACTAAAATTGGTCTTTTGGAAAAGGCCGAACTAAATGAAGAATTGTTCACGCAGGTTTATCAAACTAAGGAAATAAAAACGGAAGAAGAGTTCCGTGCTGCTTTAAAAGAAGATTTGACTAACTATTTTGCTCAGCAGGCAAGCGGGCAAATCCACGATCAAATTTATCATCATCTAACTGATCATGTGTCCATTGAACTACCGGAACCATTTTTGAAACGTTGGATTGTTATTAGTAGTGAAGGCAAAAAAACGCAAGTAGAGGCAGATGAAGAATATCCTACTTTTGCTAAACAATTGCAATGGGCTATTTTATCCTCTAAATTAAGTGAAGACAACGCTGTAAAAGTTGAACAACAAGAATTAAAGGATTTTGCGCGTCATCAATTGATGAGTTATTTAGGCGGACAAATGGGCTTAAATGGCGACGAATCTTGGATGGAAGAATATGTAAACAAAATGATGGGGGATCGAAAATTCATCGATGACGCCTATGGTCAAATCCGTATTGGTAAATTGTTTAGCGAATTAGAAAAACAAGTTACTGCTAAAGATGAAAGCATTACAGAAGAAAAATTTGCTGCATTATTAAAAGAACATCAGCACGCGCACTAAGTGTATAATTAGAAAATTAATAAGATCAATCTACTTCGGCAAACGGAGTAGATTTTTTTATTTAAATCGTCGACGGATGATTGCTCAAATTCTTTAAATGAACCACCAAAAAATCAATTTTTTTTGGCCTTATGCTTCCCCGCGACCTATATATGGTCTGCGTAAAAGTTTGAATTCCGTAACCGGTTGCTCCGTGCAGGCATATGCCAACTACGATTTATATGTTTCCTAGTGACTTACTCTGCATATATCTAGAAAGATTATCGCCTTTCCTCCGAAAACTAAAGATTTTTAGGTGGTTCGGCTCAATATATAAATTTCGTCGTTCTGCCTTTTTGTCCTAAAAAAATCTGTTGCACGAAGTTTGAATAATCTTTTGTTATCTAAAGTTCGTTTTAGGTCAAAAAATTAATATCTTTCAAATCGAAAAAATAAAATTATGGATATAAAGAAAGAGTTTGAACAATATGCGGTAAAGCATCGCGGCATCAGCAGCGCAACTATGCACAATTATGGAAACAGCTTTACTAACCTCACACCTTACATTATTGAAGAACGTCCCATGAATGTAGCTTCAATGGATGTATTTAGTCGTTTGATGATGGACAGAATCATTTTTCTAGGAGAAGGCATTAACGATTATGTGGCCAATATTGTCACTGCACAGTTGTTGTTTTTAGACAGTGTAGATAGGAATCGTGATATTCAAATGTATATCAATAGCCCGGGCGGAAGTGTATATGCTGGTTTGGGTATTTATGATACAATGCAATTTGTAAGCCCGGATGTATCAACTATTTGCACGGGTATGGCGGCAAGTATGAGTGCGATTCTAATGGCTGCAGGCGTAAAAGGAAAACGTAGTGCATTGAAACACAGCCGTATAATGATTCATCAGCCGAGTGGTGCTATTGGCGGACAGGCATCCGACATTCAAATTACTGCAAGAGAAATCAGAAAAATAAAGAATGAGTTAGACAATATCATTGCTGCGCATAGTGGCAAAGATCCAGCACAAGTAGCTATAGACCGTGATCGCGATTTCTGGATGACAGCACAGGAAGCAAAAGAATATGGTCTAGTAGATGAAGTACTGGTTTCCAATCCTAAAAAATCGAAAAACGAATTGTAAAATTTAAGTACTAAAAGATAAAATTATGAATCTATTATATAAAAAGCCCTTCCTATCGGAAGAAGGGGAGGAAAATGATGAACCGGAAACACCCACAAAAAATAATGAAGAGCAAAAAACGCCCCTTCTTTTAAAGAAGCAAGAAGAGTTATTTTTAGAAAAGCGTGCCGTGTATTTATGGGGTGTAGTTGATGACAAATCTGCCCGAGAAATTGTAAGCAAACTCTTGTTGCTGGAAGCAGACAAACCAGGTGAAGAAATCAAATTTTATATCAACAGCCCGGGGGGCGTCGTTACCAGCGGAATGGTGATTTATGATACAATTAAATTGATTTCATCTCCTGTAAGCACCATATGTATGGGACTTGCAGCAAGTATGGGCTCCATTCTACTCAGTGTAGGAGAAAAGGGGAAGCGGTTTATTTTCCCTCATGGTGAAGTAATGATCCACCAGCCAAGTATTGGCGGTTATTTTCAAGCAACTTCGGCAGATATCGAAATTCAAGCCGAACAAATAGAAAAAACCAAACTAATGGGTGCCGAAATATTAGCTGAAAATTGCGGTAAATCGGTGGAACAAATTTTAAAAGATTTTGACCGTGATTTCTACATGGATGCTGAAGGCGCCGTGGCTTATGGCATTGTTGATGGCATATTAGATAAATTATAAATTTTTACAAAAAGAAAGATAAAAAATATAATAAAACCGCTCTTTCGAGCGGTTTTTGTAATTTTGCAGATGGGCGAATTTATAAAAATAACATTGTTTAACGGATAATGGATAGCCCCATTAATAGATAATCGATATAAATGGCAAAAAACACACATACACAATGTTCGTTTTGCGGACGCTCTCGTGATGAAGTTCAAATACTTATTTCGGGTACAGATGCAGACATTTGTGAACAATGTATAGAAAATGCGGCAGAAATAATTGCACAGGAACTACATTCAGATCAATCGAATGGAAAAAAGAGTGCACCGCGCAAAGAATTGAAAGTACGTAACCCCAAAGAAATAAAGCTCTTTTTAGACCAATATGTAATTGGGCAGGAAGACGCGAAGAAAATATTGTCTGTAGCCGTTTACAATCACTTTAAAAGAATAAATCAAAAGGTGCAAAATGATGATGTGGAAATAGAAAAAAGTAACATCATTATGATAGGTGAAACCGGGACAGGTAAAACATTGTTGGCGAAGAGCATTGCTAAAATGTTGAATGTTCCATTTGCTATTGTAGACGCCACTGTGTTTACCGAGGCTGGTTACGTCGGTGAGGACATTGAAAGCATGCTGTCACGCCTGCTACAGAACTGCGACTATGACGTGGCTGCAGCGGAACACGGCATTGTTTATATCGATGAAATAGATAAAATCGCTCGTAAAAGCGATAACCCGTCAATTACGCGTGATGTAAGTGGGGAAGGTGTCCAACAAGGGCTCTTGAAAATGCTGGAAGGTACAGAAGCTCTTGTACCTCCGCAAGGTGGGCGTAAGCATCCGGAACAAAAAATGGTAAAAGTTCGTACACAAAATATCCTTTTTATCTGTGGTGGCGCCTTTGATGGTATTGACAGAATTATTGGAAGACGAATTAACACTAACTCAATAGGTTTTAGCGTGAATAAGGAAGAACAAGAAGCACAAAAGAAAAATTTATTGCAATTTGTAAATCCACAAGATTTGAAAACTTTTGGGCTAATTCCTGAATTATTAGGTCGTTTACCGGTAGTCACACATCTTGATCCTTTAGATAAGAACACACTTCGTTCTATCTTAACGGAGCCTAAAAACAGCCTGATCAAGCAATATACACGGTTGTTTGAGTTAGAAGGAGTAAAGTTGGTTGTAGAAAATGATGCCTTAGATTTTATTACCGAAAAGGCGTTGGAATTCAAGTTGGGGGCACGTGGTTTACGAAGTATCTGCGAAAGCATTCTTACGGACGCCATGTTTGATACCCCAGGAAGTAATGTAAAAACCTTTGAATTAACACTTGATTACGCCAAACAACAATTTGACAGTAGTAAGTTGGGCATGATGAAAGTGGCTTAAGACACCCGTCAAAGACATTAATTCGTTTGGAAGCAGAAGGCTAATTTGATGGAATGTATAAAAAGGAGCGTAAAACCACCCGCCGTGTGAGTGTGGAGCGGATGTAAGGGACAAACAAGGTTTACAAATACTGTCTGGTTTAGGAACTAGCCAGAACACTCAACAAAAACTGAGTAAGGCGTTGCCATTAGACAAGACTATGCCTCCGAAATCCAATCTAAACCATCGGCCTTTTCGTAAGTGAGTAGTTCACTGTAAAAGGTGCTACAGGTAGAAACATTTATTCCTTTTGATTTTTGAATTTTACTTCTTACCTTTGCAGCCAAATTATTTTTTAAAATATACGGCAAAATCCGTGTAGCCTAAAACAAATTCATTTTATGAAAAAAGGTATCCATCCAGAAAAGTATCGTTTTGTCGTGTTTAAAGACATGAGTAATGGTACAGAATTTTTATCACGTTCTACAGCTTCATCTAGCGAAACAACTACTTTTGAAGGCGTAGAATATCCAATTATCAAATTGGAAATTTCCAATACCTCACATCCTTTTTACACAGGTAAAAATGTATTGGTAGATACTGCTGGTCGTATTGATAAATTCAAAAAACGTTACGCACAGAAGAAATAATTTTTCAATTTCTTTTTATAAAAAATCCCATTCATTTTTGATGAATGGGATTTTTTGTACTAATTGGTAATTATCTTAATTCATCACCTTGTTCTTCCTTATGTTTGGTGTCGACTTTGCGATATCCCCATCTGAAAATCAACGGGAATACCAATAGTGAAAATACCATAGCACATAAGATACCCCCGATAATTACCCGTGCCAAAGGCCGGGAACTTTCGGAACCAATACTAGTAGAAACCGCAGCTGGTAATAATCCTATTGCAGCCATTAATGAAGTCATTACTACGGGTCTTACCAGTGATTTTACGCCTTCCTTTATAGAAATATAGAGTGGTTTTTGTTCGTGTTTGTATAACTCCATATTCTTTTTAAAGGCAGTAATCAATAATACGCCTTCTAAAATACAAATACCAAATAAAGCAATGAAGCCAATGCCTGCCGAGATACTAAAATTGGTTCCGGTCAATAAAAGAGAAACAATCCCACCTACAACAGCAAAAGGGACGTTGGTAAATACTAAGCCGGCATCTTTGAAATTGCCAAACATGACAAATAGCAATAAAAATATGAGTAATAAACTAATAGGAACCACTTGCTGTAAGCGTTTTGTCGCTCTTTGTTGGTTCTCAAAATCGCCTTGCCAGACCATAGAATAACCTTTTTTTAAGTTTACATTTTTGTCTACTTTTTGCTGCGCCTCTTTTATAGCGCTTCCCATGTCTCTGCCTCGGACGGAAAATTTAACGGCAGAATATCTTTCGTTGTTATCTCTAAATATTAGACAGGCACCTGTATGGTAATTGATTTCAGCAATTTCTTTAATAGGTACTTTGGACCCGCTTAACGTGGGTACAAGCAGATTGCCGATATCGGCCGCATTTTTTCTAAACTCTTCAGGATATCGTATTCGCACATCGAATTTCCTAATTCCTTCGTAGAGTTGCGTAGCAGCTTTACCGCCAATAGCCATTTCAATTACCGCATTTGCATCGGCGGTCGTTACGCCATAGCGAGCCATTTTACTTTCATCTAAATTAATATCTAATTCTGGCTGCCCCAAATTCTTTATTATACCCAGATCTTGAATCCCATCAACCGTTTTCAGTTGATTATAAACTTGTTGACATTTATCTTCCATATAATTAAGTGAGTCTCCATAAATCTTTACGACAATAGACCCCTTAACTCCCGATACCGCCTCTTCAACATTGTCCATAATGGGTTGGGAAAAATTTAAATCAATTCCCGGATAGATGGACAGCGCTTTTTGCATGCTGTCGATCAATTGCTCTTTGGATATCTTTGGCTTCCAGTCTTCTTGTGGAAGCATCATTACATCGAATTCAATATTGTAAAATCCAGTAACATCTGTGCCGTCGTCCGGGCGACCATCTTGAGAGGTTACATGCGTTATTTCGGGAAACTTTATCATGATATTGCGCAACTTGTTGGCAACTTCGTCTGACTTGTCTAATGCCACACTATAAGGCAGTGAGGCTCTTACATACAAAGATCCCTCATTCAATTCGGGCAAAAACTCACTTCCCAAAAATCTGAAGGCCCAGAAGCCTGCCACCACAATAACTGCCGCGCCAATAAGGGTGAGTTTTTTATTTCTATAATTAAATTTAAAGAGACTCATCGTAAATTTGGTGATGCCTTCGACAATAGGATTATGTTTTTCCTTTACATTTTTCTTAAGCAGGATACTAACCAAAACGGGGACGAGCGTAAGTGTGAATATTAAGGCACCCAACAAAGCAAAGCCCAAAGTATAGGCAAGCGGTGAGAACATTTTGCCTTCCACTTTCTGGAAAGCAAATATGGGTAAGAGTGCCGTTATGATAATCAGTTTAGAAAAAAAGATGGCTTTGCCCAATTCGGCACCTTGCTTTTTAAGCAGGCCTAATTTAGCAATTTTATTAAACCTTTCCATCCCTATCTCTCGCTGTTTCTGATCGAGCAGAACAAAGAGTCCCTCGACCATGACTACGGCCCCGTCTATAATAATCCCAAAATCTATTGCCCCCAAAGAAAGCAGGTTAGCGGACATTCCCATAAGTTTTAAACAGATAAACGCAAATAGCAAAGACAGCGGAATAATAATAGATACGATAAGCGTTGTTCGCCAATTAAACATAAACAGAGAAACAATCAATGTTACCAGTAGCATACCTTCTGTAAGATTATGCAAGACCGTATGGGTGGAATAATTTACCAAATCCTCTCTATTGTAAAAAGGCACAATCTTTACGTCCGGCGGAAGTATCTGGGTATTTAATTTTTCAATTGTTCGTTGTAAGTTTTTGATTACGTCCGTAGAATTTTCCCCTTTACGCATTAAAACAATGGCTTCGACTGCATCGTCGTTGTTTTTGATGATTCGTTTTCCGTCTTTAATGATGGCGTCAGATCTACCGACTTTACCTAATCTTGGCAGATTCGATATTTCGACATTTGCCACATCATTCACCAAAACGGGCACGCCTTTGATGGTTTCAACAATAATATTTTTAATGTCATCTATATTATTCAAAAGTCCGATACCGCGAACTACGTAAGCTTGATTGTTTTTTTCTATAATATCGCCGCCAATATTAATGTTGCTTTTTGCTACTGCATTATAGACATCTAAAGGGGTAATACCTAAATCGTTTAGTTTACGTGGATCTACTTGAATCTCATAAGTTTTGACCATCCCACCAAAGCTTACTATGTCCGCTATTCCGGGCACTGATCTTATATGCCGGTCTACCACCCAATCCTGAAGGGTTTTAAGCTCTCTGGGACTACGAGATTTACTTTCAAGAGTGTATCTGAAAACTTCACCCGTAGGGCCGGTTGGAGGTTGAACTTGTGGCGAAATACCGTCCGGCAGACTTGCATTGCTTAAAAGGTTATTTACCTGCATGCGTGCATAATCGTCCTTTACGCCATCGTTAAATTGAATATTGACAACAGATAGCCCAAAAATACTTGTAGAACGTAAACTCTCCTTTTTTTGTACCGGGTTCATGGCTATTTCTAGCGGAATGGTAACAAATTTTTCTACCTCTTCTGCACTTCTGCCCGGCCATTGGGTAATAATCTGTACAGTTGTGTTGGTTGTATCCGGAAATGCCTCAATGGGCATACTTTGAAAAGTAATGACTCCCCAAACCACAATAATCAATGTGGCAAAGAAAATCATGTATTTATTTTTTAAAGAAAAAGCGAGAATGCTTTTTAATAATTTATTCATGTGTTTATTTTTATTTTATTTGAACTACCACATTGAATCTGTAAAGTGAATTTTCCTTGACGGAAAATACCTTATGTATCGTCCCTTCTTGATTGAGGCGTTTGAAGAGCGGTACCAGAAGTTTAATCGTTCAAAGCCTGGTATATCAGCAGTGCTTGGGTCGCAATAACTTTATCGCCAAGGGCGACACCCGAAGTAATATAAGTCCTATCATCTTTCGTTCCGTTTATCTGCACCGGACAAATGGAAATATCAGAGGGACTCTTGTATATTAGAACATAATATTGACTATTATCAAAAATGAGCGATTTGGTCGGTATTGAAAGCATAGATTTGTTCTCTGAATAGTTTACAACGACACTGGCAAACATTTCTGGTTTGAGTAAGAACCCTGGATTGTTAAGCACAATGCGCACCTTCATGACCCTGCTTTCAGGATCAAGCATGTTCATAATCTTATCGATCTTCCCCCTGAAAATTTTTCCAGGATAGGATAAAGTAGTGATGTTAACACTGTCTCCTAATTTTACGTATGGGATATTCGATTCATAAACATCCGCCATTACCCAGACCTGATTAAGGTTGGAGAGGGTAAACAAGGTGTTGCTGTTATCGGGCCTGATCAGTGTTCCGTTAGTGATATTTTTTTGTACAATAAATCCACTAATAGGAGATCTTAGATAATAATCGCCATTGGTGCCACCACCATTATTTTCCAGAACACGTTTTGCTTTATCTACATTTGCTTTAGCCTGATTGTATTGTACTGTTGCATTCAAGCTATCTTGAGCTGACGATAATCCACTCCTGTACATACTATTAACCGCATCTCTATTTCTTTTAGCGACAATTAGATTATTGGATGCCGTTACAAGATCATTGGAATAACCAGACATATCTGAACTGTTAATAGTTGCCAGTAGCTCACCTCGTTGTACATAGTCACCCAGAGCGGTATGTATATTGTTAGCAATACCGCTTACCATTGGGTAGATTCTGATGATATGATCTTCGTCGAAATCTATTCTTCCATTTAATGTGATAGCACTTGAATAGAGCTCATTTGTAACCGTGTCTATCTGAATAGCACCTAACAAAGAGTCAGGCAAAATGTACGCAGACGCCGGCGCTGATTTATCCTGATGAGAACTGTGACATCCCGTTAGAATAGTAGCCAGTGTTATGCAGGCAAGAATGCCAAAACCCATATAATTGCTATTTTTCATTATAAATATTTTTAGTTGAGTGAGAAAAAGCTACAACCTGTATAAAAATTTATTGCTTCGAAAGCATTTACACGGTCGAGTTGTAGTGTATTTAATTGAATAACATTTTGTTTATAAGCATTGTAAAAATCGAGGAAATCCAACAAGCTAATATTTTTATTTTCATAATTTTTGAGCGTTGCCTGCTGTATCGTTTGAAAATCTTGATCAAATTGTTTATCGCGCGCTAGATATAAATTGTTGTACGATTGTGCTTTTTGATAGGCATTCCTAATTGCCGATTGGATAGTAGATTCTTGCGTTTGTTCTGTAACCTCAGACATCTTTATTTGCATTTGCGACGCTTTAATATTGCCTTGATTCCTATTGAAAAATGGTAAATCTATTCCCACCCCCAGCGTTGTTAAATTCTTTACATAACCGCCTTGTTGGTCATAACCAAATGAAAAAGTGAGATCAGGTACTGCCAGTGATCTTTGATACCTATAATTAAGCCGGCTTATTTGTGTGTTTAACTTTGCAATTTGGATATCGGGATGATTGATTAATGCCGAGTCAACAAGGGTTTCAACTGGATATTGTTGCAGACTAAGATTGTCTATCGTGCGTTGATTGAGCCTGGGCGCTATAACTTCTTTTGTTTGTAAAAGAAGGGAAAGTTCAGTTTCGACATCTTTTATTTGTAAGCACAAATCGTTGTATTCCGATTCTAAGCTGAACAATTGTGCTTTGACTCTTATCTCCTCTTTTTCAGAAACATTCCCTTGTTGCAGTTGTATAGTAAAAGCACTTACGAGGTGTCTTAACGAGTTGATTTCAGCTGAATAAACTTTGGCAGAATTGCTCAAATAAAAGATGGCATAGAAATCCGTGTTGAGGCTATAGCGTAAGGTCTTAAGTAGTTCTATAAACTGCAATTGTGACAATTGCACATTCGCCTGTGCCAATTTTATTTGCTTGTTTCTTTTTCCCGCCAATTGAATAAGTTGTGAAAGCTGCGCTGAACTTTCACCGTTTTCACCAAAGGGTAAAATGCTTTTTGTTTCCGGATTATAGAAACTTTGATTAAACTGAAGACTTGGGTTGGGGAACAGTTTCGCCTGAATCTCAAAAGCCTTTTGAGCACTTACGTTGTATCTGGAGGCTATTAATTGCAAATTATTTTTAAGAAACATTGACTCACATGAATCAATGTTCAAGAAGAGTGTATCTGACTGGGTACTGTTTATTTGTGCCTTTCCGCAAAAGGGCATCAATAAAACAAATACAACAATACACCTCTTCACTTTTAGAGAAGAAGCCATTATTATAAATTTATTTCCTACAGTCATTGTCTGGTGACACCGGACAACGATTGTAGAGTTGATAGATTAAGTGCATTCAAAAGACGACCTCTTAGCAAATGATGCCAGGTTGTATAATTGATGCGCATGGATAAGTAATAAGGATAAATTAAGCCAGTCGGGGTGGAGGGGGATTTATCTCTTTGTAAAAAAGATAATCATAGGTTATGTTAAAATAGGAATGATGTTCTAGTGTTACAAGAATAGGCATGGAAGAAACTACTTGTTCCTTCAAATGAAATAATTGAAAAGGGGCTTTCAGTGATTTTGAATTGTTCTTGGTGTGGTTGCCCTTTTGTTCCGGAAAAGCATTGTTGTGTTTTAATACTATTTCTACTAGATACTCGGCAAAGGAATCAATCTGATTTAATTCCAATTGCTTCTTACCATTTTTTTCAGTAATGAGTTGCTCAAATGCACTCCCGTAAACACTTAGATTAAGTATTTGTAATGCAAGTATCAGCATAATAAACTTCCTTGAATAGGGTAGAAGTTTTCTCATTGGAATAAATTCGATGCTAAAATTAACACAGTCCTCATTTACACGGTTGATAAATAATTGATAAATATTAATTTCAGCCTATACGATAACGCTTTTAGCTGCAAGAAATGGAAGTTTTACAATAATTCATTTGGGTTTTATCCAATCAAATGCATCTCAGGATCTGAAGTATTTTGAGGTTTGCTTTTTTTGCCTTTATAGCTATAAACAGTATAACTGCATACCAGTTTTGCCGTGTATTTTCCGACAAAGCAGCAAACCAACATGGGGAAAAATAATTCAAATCCGTTAGGAACTAGGTTACACGTAAGAAATATCGACGTTAAAGGAGCATGAATAGCCGCACTTAACATTGCGCCGCCGCCAATTAAAGCAAAGTTTAAAACACTATATTGGGTGTGCAAATATTGATTGCAAATAACGGCTACAAACATTCCGAAAATGGCGCCGCCAATAATACTGGGCGCGAATACCCCCCCGTCGCCACCCGCTCCTAATGTAAGGGAAGCAACAAGCGGCTTCAACAAAGAAATACACAGTAGAGTAAGTGCAAAAGGTAAGGAGAACGCTTGACTCTCCATGCGGTGAAGTAATCCAGGGACTGCATGATAACTGTCTCCGTATAACTGCGGAAAAGCCAACAGTGCAATGCCAACAGCCAAAGCACCTATATTCACCCGCAGAAAATTGTTATTGATGGCGCCAAATTTTTCCTTAATGAAAATTACGCTTTTTGTGAAATATACTGCTAATAACCCTGCAAAGGCACTTACAACTATTAACATCGGTAGTGCGTCTATATGCCATACAGTAGCGCTTAGCTCTTTAAAAATAGTTTCATTTTCTATAAAGAACATAAAGAGCCAAGATACAAAAACTGAACAAAGGCAACTTAGCAAGATAGTTTTAGAAACCCGTCTTGCTATTACCTCTACTGAAAAAAGAAGGCCAGCCAGCGGACTACAAAATAGTGTAGCAATACCGGCTGCAACACCGGCACAAATAAGTTCGGTTTTATGGGCTTTGGCAACTCCAGTTTTTTTACGAGCAACTGCGCCCACCGTTGCAGTAGCTACTACAGTGGAGACTTCCACACCCGTGGATCCGCCGAATATCACTGTCAGGAAGCCGTTGATATAGTGTGAGGGCGTTTTATAAGCCGGGAGCTCATTCTTGCGTTCTTCAATGGTATGGTATATTTCTTTAATCCCCTTGTTTTGCTTGTTTTTGAAAGCATATTTTCTAAGAAAATAAATCATCGTAATACCTATAGAAGGTAATACAATAAAAAGCCAAGAGTAGTGTTCCGCTTTCTTATAGATCGCGTCTTCATAATATCCTGTAATTCTTTTTAGAGAGTCTGCTAAAAGTGTGGATACCAGCCCTACCAATAAGGAAGCTAAAATGAGCTTTATATAATTTACCCTGAGTACTTCTTTGCGCATGACGGTGCTTTATGATAAAAATTAAGCACAATTTTCGTTTGAAAATTGATAGACAATTAATATGAAATATACTTAAAAACGGTGCGAAATTACGACAATAAAATCGGTTTGAAGAAA
The DNA here is from genome assembly GCF_050436765.1 of Arachidicoccus sp. NCBI lineage: Bacteria > Pseudomonadati > Bacteroidota > Chitinophagia > Chitinophagales > Chitinophagaceae > Arachidicoccus > Arachidicoccus sp. The sequence continues at coordinate 75,117 of NZ_JBNQGD010000199.1, forward strand.
TTTATTGAACCTTAATTCTTGGCATAAAAACTACTGTTTGTGGGCTTTGTCAGGCTGTTAGAATAATGTCTCCTGCCCACCATATTTGGGCTGGTTTTTATTGAGATGAATATAGGCTTTCTCGGTAGCTTCGCGTCCTCGTGGTGTGCGTTGTAAAAATCCTTCTTGAATCAAAAAAGGCTCATACACCTCTTCTAAGGTGCCAGGCTCTTCACCAACGGCGGTAGCAATGGTTGTCAGCCCAACGGGACCACCCTTGAACTTTTCAATGATAGCAAGCAAAATACGATTATCCATTTCGTCTAACCCATGCTCATCTACATTCAGCGCGTTGAGTGCGTGTTGGGTAATGCCGATATCAATTATTCCGTCATTTAAGACTTGTGCAAAATCGCGCACGCGGCGAAGTAATCCATTAGCGATACGCGGTGTGCCGCGGCTGCGGCGAGCAATTTCAAATGCCGCATCATCTTTTAACTGAACGTTTAATATATGAGCACTTCTTTCCACAATCCTAGTTAAAACTTCGGAGTTGTAGTATTCTAATCTCGATTTAATACCAAATCGCGAAAGGAGCGGAGCGGTTAATAAACCACTTCTTGTCGTAGCGCCTATTAATGTAAAAGGGTGGATTGTTAATTGTATACTACGTGCATTTGGTCCCGAATCAATCATTATATCGATGCGAAAGTCCTCCATAGCTGCATATAGATATTCTTCTACGACGGTACTCAGACGATGAATCTCATCGATAAATAATACGTCATTGGGTTCCAGACTGGTAAGTAATCCGGCAAGATCCCCTGGTTTTTCTATCACCGGGCCAGAAGTTTCTTTAATGTTGACGCCCAACTCATTGGCTACGATTCTGGAAAGTGTAGTTTTGCCTAATCCGGGTGGGCCGTGAAAAAGGACATGATCGAGTGCTTCTCCGCGTAATTTTGCCGCTTTGATGAAAATGCGTAAATTCTCGATAAGTTGCGGTTGCCCTGAAAAGTCATTAATTTCCTTCGGACGAATGGTATTTTCGAACTCGCGTTCAGCACCATTCATCTGCGATAACTCATTATTTAAATTTGGGTTGGACATGGCTGTAAAGTTAAAAGTAAAATAGCAAAAGTTAAAAGATATAAATTGAATTATTTAAAACTTGGATTGTTGCGATGTTTAAAACAACTTTGTGGAGTAGTTGATGGGTATTGTTTGTTCTCGGGTTTGAATTTTATGCGAATCTTTGTATTGAGCAAACATTTCGATCTTCTCAACTTTCAATAATAAAATAAACATTATGAACTATACAACATTAGGCAAAAGTGGATTAAAGGTATCAGAACTTTGTTTGGGCACGATGGGCTTTGGTACTGAAGCGGGTTGGGGTGCAGATGAAAGAGCAAGTTTTGAAATTCTGGATAAATTTGCCCAGGCGGGTGGCAATTTTATCGACACCGCCAACATCTATAAATTGGGGACAAGCGAAAAAATCTTAGGCAATTATCTTAAAAATGAAAATGTTGATAGGGATTACTTTGTTTTGGCGACTAAATATTCTTTAAAAGATAACGACACCAATCCCAACGCGTCGGGTAACAACCGAAAAAATATGATGCGCAGTGTAGAAGGTAGTTTAAAAAGACTACAGACCGACTTTATCGATTTATTATACTTACATGTTTGGGATGATTTAACGCCGATAGAAGAGGTAATGCGTGGCTTAGATGACTTGGTTGCACAAGGAAAAGTAAATTACATCGCGATTAGTGATACGCCTGCCTGGGTCATTTCAAAAGGAAATACTTACGCGGAATTAATGGGCTGGAGCAAATTTGTAGCTTTGCAAGTAGAATATAGCTTATTGGCGCGAACACCGGAAAGAGATCTGATTCCCATGGCAAAACATTTCGGTTTAACGCTCACGCCTTGGGCACCACTAGGCGGTGGTGCGCTTACCGGAAAATATTTGAGAGGGGATAAGGGAAGGATTAAAGATAGTAGTAAAAGATTAAACGACCGTAGTGTATCCATTACTAAGGAAGTGGTTGCTATTGCTAACGAAATTGGTGTTTCAGCGGCGAATGTCGCTTTACAATGGACCAGACAGCAAGGCATTAAAACCATTCCTATCGTCGGCGCGACCAAACTTTCACAACTAGAAGAGAATCTAGGAGTGACTTCACTGCAACTTTCTGAAGAAAATATAGAAAGATTGAATACCATAAGCCAAATAGAATTAGGCTTTCCGGGTGAATTTTTTGCGGAAGAAGGTATGCGTAAAAATAATTTCGGTGGTTTTTATGATCGTATTCAAAAATAGTCATTCATCATTCACCATTAATCCTTCATTAACTTGTCTTCAAATATTTACACCATTATTATGGCAGGCGGCGTTGGCAGCAGGTTCTGGCCACAAAGCCGCGAAAGAAAACCCAAACAATTTATTGATATTTTGGGTGTAGGAAAATCGCTGATGCAAATGACTTGGGATCGGGCAGTGAAATTTTCTACGAAAGAAAACGTTATCATATTAACCAATAGCCTCTATGAAAATTTGATAGCAACACATCTGCCCGATGCACTAAAAGAGAATATTTTAACAGAGCCCTCACGTAATAATACGGCGCCCTGTATTGCTTATGCTGCCTTTAAGTTATATCAAAAAGATCCGGAGGCGACTATGATTATTTTGCCTTCTGATCATTTGATTTTAAAAGAAGAGACTTATTATCAGAAAATAAAAACTGCGACGCAATTTCTTCAAAAAAATGAGGCGCTTTTGACCTTGGGCATACAGCCTTCAAGGCCAGATACCGGTTATGGATATATTCAGTATTTTGATAATCAGGACGAAGTGAAAAAAGTTTTGTCTTTTAAAGAAAAACCTGATGCAGATACTGCGAAAAAATATATTGCAGAAGGAAGCTATTTGTGGAATGCGGGCATTTTCATTTGGAAGGCAAAAGACGTAATTGCTGCATTTGAGAAATACTCACCGGAGCTTTTTCAGATTTTCAATCAGGGAAATTCTTTTTATAATACAGAAAGCGAAAAAAGTTTTATCGAGAATAACTACCCGAACAGTCCAAATATTTCCATTGATTATGCAATAATGGAGAAGGCCGAAAATGTGTTTACAATTCCCTCTGATGTTGGCTGGAGTGATTTGGGGACTTGGACTTCCCTATGGAGTGCAAAAGAAAAAGATGCGAATAATAATGCGGTTACGAATGCAGAAAACACCCTATTAGAAAACACGACTAACTCTATTATTTCTGCTCAAAAGGAAAAATTGGTAGTAATTAATGGATTGGACGATTTTATTGTAGTGGACGAGAAAGATGTATTATTAATCTACCCTAAGTCTAAAGAACAAGAGATTAAAAAGGTTACTCAGACAATCAAAGATAAAAAAGCTAACAAGCATTTATAAAAGTTGTTTTAAATTAGCCCCCACTTACGGATTAATAAAAGACACAATTATTATAAAATATATTCCCGAATGCAACCATCCACTAGTAACACGTTGGCTCAATTTAAGAATAAAGTAGGAATTAGATTTCAGCTTTACAACAGTTTATTTACTTCTTTGCCATTTCATCGAATTGAAAAGACCGGGATCTTACTCTCTTTATTTTTGATTCATTGTGAAGAAGGATTCAAAAATTCAAAAAGTCCCGTGGAACTTATTGATAGCTTTTTGCTACAGTACACTTCATTAACCAAAGAAAGCGACCAACTTGATTTGTTGTTCCGCTTTATTCAATTTGCAGAAAGACAAGTTGTACTATTTGATGCACTGGAAGATGCCTCATTTTCCTCTGTCCAAGATATGAAAGGACATGGTACAATGAAACAGTTGCAGGCACAGGTGCTCGATCAGGAAAAAGAAGAAGAACTCGCAAAAAAACTGAAAGATTTCTCTGTAAGGCTTGTATTGACAGCACATCCAACACAATTTTATCCAGGGGAAGTATTAGGCATTATCAATGATTTATCTAAGTCATTGCAGGAAAGTAATACACAAAATGTAAATGCTTATTTGCAACAATTAGCTAAGACTCCCTTCTTGAAAAAGCAAAAGCCAACTCCTTATGACGAAGCGATGAGCCTCATTTGGTATTTGGAAAATGTATTTTATCAGGCCTCCGGTAAAATTGTAGCCAACTTACTTGAGCAATTTCCGGAAATTTTAGGAGATGATACAGCTATTATTCGTATGGGTTTCTGGCCTGGTGGAGATCGCGACGGCAATCCTTTTGTAGAGTCTGATACAACCTTGTTAGTAGCTGAACAATTGAATCGCTCCATTTTACACTGTTATTATAAAGATAATCGTAAAATGCGGCATA
>NZ_JBNQGD010000200.1:0-4907 GCF_050436765.1 Arachidicoccus sp.
CTACTAGGTGGTCAACATGCTTCGGATTGCCTGGTCAGCATCATCGGAATATACAAACTACATTTTTTTAATTAGCTAAAATTGCGTGAGTATAACCTATTCAGCTGTGGGGTTTTGTATCCAAGATATTTTTCAAATACATAGTTGAGCCATTGTTAGGGATTCCCTCATGCTTCTTGCAAATTGCAAAGAAGGAATAAATGCACTTGCTCGTGTGCCTACCATAATTACGCAGAAAATAACAAAGGGTTTATTTTATGGAAAAGTTTGCTGGAAGAAAGATTAATATAACAAACAGGGAGTAAAAACTAGATGCAGATTATACAACTTATTGAAAATCAATACTAATTGCGGAGACGGCGAGATTCGAACTCGCGAAACAGTTTCCCGTTTACACACTTTCCAGGCGTGCTCCTTCAACCACTCGGACACGTCTCCTTTTAATTAAGCCTATTTACTATGGACTAAGAGAAGTATCGCTACTCTTCTTGTTTTAGGGCTGCAAAGATAAGTGCTTCTTTAAAATTTTTCCGATTTTGGGGCAATTAATTACCACTTAAATATTTTATGTGCATTATCCGTTGTAATGGCAGCCAAATCTTCTATGGAGATATTTTTAGCATTGGCTAATGCTTGCGCAATATATTGCAAGTAACTGCTCTCGTTACGCTTACCACGAAAAGGTACAGGTGCCAAGTAAGGCGCATCGGTTTCTAACACCATATTATCTACAGAAATATTTTTTAGGACTTCGGCCATATTGGCTTTTTTAAAAGTGAAGACACCCCCAATGCCTAAATAAGAATTCATGGCTACAATTGCATTTGCCTGCGCTTCCGTGCCGCCAAAACAATGAAAGATACCTTGCAAGCCTTTGTCGGCAAAGGGCTTTACTAACTTAATACATTCGTCCATTGAGTCGCGGGCATGAATAACGATAGGGAGATTTTTTTCTAAAGCCCATTGCATTTGCATTTCAAAGGCTTGTATTTGCTGCGATACAAAAGTCTTGTCCCAATAAAAATCCAGCCCTATCTCTCCTATGGCAACAAAATCTCTTTTATCCAGCCAATGTTTTACGATGGCCAATTCTTTTTCAAAATTTTCTTTTACAGAGCAAGGGTGCAACCCCATCATGGCGATACATTTTTTTGGAAAATCTTTTTCCATTTGCAACATGGCTTCGTGCGTTGTGCTGTCAATAGCGGGCAGATAAAATTTTTCAATACTTGCATCTTCTGCGCGTTGCATGACTTCAACGATATCTGCGGTATATTCAGTTGAATATAAATGTGTATGGGTGTCTATCAGTATCATAAGGTAAAATTAATCATTATTAACTAAACTGAAATATGGGTATCCGTATTACCTTTGCGACATGGGACAAAAAAAACTCGAACGTTTTGCAGCAATAAAGGCTTTTGAAAATGTATTGGAATACCCGCAGGGGATGCCCGGGAAATGGAAAGATTTTTTCAAAAATGATTATTCTATTACTTTGGAACTTGCTTGTGGCAAAGGTGAATATGCATTGGGTTTGGGTAAATTATATCCGGAAAAAAACTTTCTGGGTGTAGACGTAAAAGGGAACCGCATTTGGCGAGGAGCCAAAACAGCCTTGCAAGAAAATTTGTCTAATGTTGGTTTTATGCGTGCCCAGATAGAGGCTATTAACGAATATTTCTCCAAAGACGAGGTGGCCGATATTTGGATTACTTTTCCGGACCCGCACTTACCCGGTGCTAAAATGAAAAAGCGTTTGACGCATCCCAGGTTTTTGCGTTTGTATCAACAATTTCTACAGCCAGATGGCACAGTTAACTTAAAAACCGATAGCCCGGTTTTGTATAAATTTACAAAAACGGTTATTGAGTTGTTTGATTTGGAATTATTGAACGACGAGGAGGATGTGTACAAAAGCCTACAGGTATCTGCTGAACTTGCTATAAAAACGCATTATGAGAAAATGGATATTGCCGGCTTTAGAAAAGTACATTATCTTTCTTTTAAGATAAACAAACCACTTCCTTTAGAAAAAGATGAGTTATTACGCAAGATGCTTCTGATTGAGGTTTAAAATTATTTTATGAACAAGAAAAATAAGTCCGTTGAGTCATTACCTACTATTGAAAAATCCAATTCTTTTTTTCAGGATGTATGGGATGTCGCCCGACAGATACCTTTCGGTCGCGCTACTTCATATGGTGCCATTGCGGCTTATCTGGGCGCCAAGTCTTCGGCCCGAATGGTGGGCTGGGCCATGAACGCCGTACATAACTTTTCGGATGTTCCCGCACATAGAGTTGTTAATCGAAACGGGATGTTGAGTGGTAAAGCGCATTTCTCTCCGCCGGAAAAAATGGAGCAATTGCTGAAAAAAGAAGGTCTGAAAATTAAAGATGATACCATCGTCAATTTCAAGGAAATATTCTGGGACCCTTCAGAAGAACTGAGTTTGTAAGGAGTATTTTGACGGATGAAACGTACCTTTTGTCAGAATTTCGCATAACAGCATAATTTTAAACAATTTTATACTATTGAAAAACCGATTTTTCCTTTTTTAATTCTTATTTTGTGTGCTATTTTAGTGCTAATGAAACATATTAAGAATATAATCTTCGATTTAGGTGGTGTATTGTTAGACGTGGATTTCTCTGCCACCCACAAGGCTTTTGAAACTGCGGGTGTACCAAATTTTCATACCTTTTATACTCAGCATCACGTGGATGATTTGTTTGAGAAATTAGAGATTGGTGCGATCTCCCCTGAGGCTTTTTATGAACAGTTGAGAAATAAAACTCAATTACCACTTTCGGATGCAACCATTATGAAAGCCTGGAATGCCATGCTGCTGAATTTTTCTGAACCGAAAATGAACTGGTTATATAACATTAGCAAACAGTACAATGTGTATCTGTTTTCTAACACCAATAAGATTCACCACGACTACTTTTACAACTTGTTTAAAAGTAATTTCAACGGCAAGGAGCTGGATAGTTATTTTATAAAAGCTTGGTATTCACATGAAATGGGTATTAGAAAGCCCCATGTGGAATCATTTTTATCGATTTTGAAATCTGAACGACTCCATCCCGGTGAAACACTTTTTATTGATGATACGATTGGCAATATAGAAGGGGCACAGAAAGCAGGATTGCATACCTTACATTTGAAGGCTCCTCAAACTGTATTGGATTTACCGCTATAATATAAGTTAACCTTTATCTTTTATTTCTTCAAAGTCGATATAATCACCAACTCTGGTTGAATTGCTTGGTGCCTGCGGTTTTTGCGTATGTGAGGAGGTAGTATTTTGTTGATAGGGGTTTTGCGGTGGTTGCTGCATGTCCTGCATTTTTTGACGCACCACTTTTGTTGTCTTCAATATGGGGAGTATAATATTGAAAACAAATCTAACAACATAATAAAGTACAATACCTCCTAAAATGTATCCTAATATCATACTACGAAGATAACCTTAGTTCTTCGTTTGGACGATAATACTGGCCGTTTTTCTCAATCGCTTAACAATTTTCCCTAAAACAGATCCAGTTGCTGGGGTAAAATACGGAAACTTTTCCGATGATGTTCGCATAGCCCGAAACTTTCTATGGCGTTACGATGTTTGAGTGTGCCATAACCTTTATTGTTAAGCCAGTCATATTGAGGAAAGGCATCGTGTAGGTTTTTCATATATTCATCCCGATAAGTTTTTGCTAAAATGCTTGCTGCGGCTATGTTTGCGAATATCCCATCACCTTTGATAATGCATTTGTGCTCTATCTTTTTATAAGTAATAAAACGATTGCCATCAATCAATAGAAGTTTAGGTTCTCTGCTTAGCTGCGCAATAGCAAGGTGCATGGCTTTAATGGAGGCCTTTAAAATATTTATTTTATCAATCTCTTCTGCTTCTACTTTAGCTACCGCAAAATCTATTGCTTCTGCTTCGATAATTTTTCGAAGTTCATTCCGATCTTTTTCTTTTACCTGTTTGCTATCATTTAGTTTGGGATGATAAAATTTTTTGGGTAAAACCACAGCCGCTGCAAATACAGGCCCTGCATAACATCCCCGACCGGCTTCATCGCAGCCGGCTTCTAATATTTTGTATTGAAATGCAGTTTGTAACACAGCTCAAAAGTAAAAAATTTTTTCACATTTGCAAGCCTGTCACTTTACTGTCAAAATCGGCTACCTTTGCAGCGTTTAAAATTAATAATGATGAATTCAGAGAACGCTTTTATCAAACATACCAAATTAGTTCTACTGACTATTTTCGCTGTTATCCTAGCCGGCTCTATTGTACGTACCACACATAGTGGAATGGGTTGTCCTGATTGGCCACATTGTTTTGGCCGGTGGATTCCGCCGTTAAATGCGGGTCAGCTACCAAAGGATTTTGAGAAGTATTTAAGTAAACAGGACATAGATCATACTTTCAATGCTTTTCATACCTGGATTGAATACTTCAACCGTCTATTGACGGGATTATTGGGAATTTTTATCGTCATACAAATCGTTTGGGCATTTAAAAAATATTTTAAAACAAGAAGAGTAATCGTTTACTTATCACTTACCTTAATGTTATTGGTTGCTTTTGAAGCATGGGTGGGTAAAGTAGTTGTCAATTCAAATCTTGGTGTAGTGGAAATTACTGCCCATATGTTTCCTGCGCTAGTGATTGCAGCAGTGTGTGTGCTGATAATTCAGTTATTGGAGAAGAAAGAAAAAATAATCGATAAAAAATTCTTGTTGTTTTTATGGCTGGCATTTATTTTGGTTTTAATACAAATCGTTATCGGAACTGAAGTGCGTTCGGAAGTAGATAATATTTCAAAATCAATGCATTACGTAGATAGGGCATCCTGGCTTAAAAATGTAGGCAGCTATTTACAGACGCATGA
>NZ_JBNQGD010000201.1:0-8365 GCF_050436765.1 Arachidicoccus sp.
TTCCACCTAATTGTTTGTTTTTCATAATATTTGACGTATCAAACATTTTCAAAATAAGTATCTGGATCTTCAGGGTTGTAAAATTCATTAATCCAAAAGTTAGTATACAATTCTTCTTCTCCAATATTTTTTATATTATGCGTATACCAAATGGGCATGTCTACGTATGCAGGTTCATCACCAGATAATTCAAAATTCAGTATTTCCTCTGTTCCAATTCTCCTTAGTTGAATTAAAGCTTTTCCTTTGATAACCGCAAAACGCTCTATTTTACGAGTATGAAAGTGATTGCCTCTGGTTATACCAGGCACGGTCGTCGAAAAAGAAACCTGTCCACCTACATTCAACCGAATGATTTCAACAAAACTGCCCCTGGGATCCATATGTTTAATAAACTTGACAGGAAAATGTTTTGCTATATCCATATAGCAACGATAAGTATTGAACAGATTCAATTCAAAATTATTTTTTATCGCTGGTATGCTGCCTTTATCTTGATATTCTTCTTTGTAGCGTTGCAATAAGTTCAGTATTTCAGAAACTCTAGCTTCAGCTGTGTGTGGAACAAAATAAAGTGGTTCGTTGTTTGAACTCCTAATTTTATTAATAATTTCCTGAACTAATTCACCTACATAAATCAATTTTAGCTGACCATCCACCTGTATCTCTGGTGCCTCACCGCGAGCCACTCGATGAGAGAAAGTTGCAATAACGGAATTGTAATAAGGGTTACCGAAAGGGCCAAAAACATTTGGGATGACCATTCCGGTTAGTTTTCCTCCTGAAGTAGATGCCCATTTTTCTAATAATTCTCTGCCTTCTTTCTTTGATTTCCCGTAGAGATTATCTTTTTCTTCCTGTGAAGAAGAAGAAAAAATAATATGCGGTTTGGATTTGGTTCTATCCAATGCTTCTACTAACTTATTTACTAATCCAGTATTAGTGGCATATATTACATCCTGATCATTATGCCGATTTAAAGCAGCTAGGTGTACAATCACATCGCACTGACTTACAAAAGCATCTAAGGCCTCATCCGTTTCAAAGTAGGAACGTCTAAACTCAACGCATGCAAATTCTTCTTTGTAGAGCTTCAGGGTGTTGTTTAAATGAGTCCCTACAAAGCCCTTCTGTCCTGTAATGCCAATTTTTTTCATTCGTTTATTTTTACCAACAATCCCAATAATCTTTATCAAATCTATAATTATCCTCGGAAGCATGCTTTATTTCAGTGTCTGAAAATACCAGCAATTTCGACCCGGCTTCAAGTGCTTTAAAGCCATTGGCATAACCACCTGGGATGTGCAAGACTTCATTACTCAATGCGGCTAATGTTAGCGATTGAACAGGCAATTTTTTGCTAGGTAATTCCCAATTATCCGGCTGAACCAATTTCACCTCAAAGCTGCCTTCCAACACAAAAAACCATTTTTGTTCTTCTTTGTGTGCCTGCCAGGCTCTAATAACTGTCGTATCTCTAGGCTCTATGATATACATACGCTTCACCTGATCCATCAAAAAATCATTGGCAAAACGCATTGTGCCACGTTCATCTTGAAAAGTACCCCCTTTAATGAGTGAAAACATTTGGGACATCATTAGAACTATTATTTGCTACTATCGAAGCTATTTACATTTAATTTTCGGACTGCTAATTGCCCCAATGTTATTCTTGAACCGTCGAGTCCGACTATTCCTTCAGGTATGCAAAGGAGAAACACTGAAACAATCTACTTATTAGATCTATTTCAGAACAATCACTAACTATTTCTGTTATACTGATTGCACCATTAAGCGGGATAATGAATCACATTTTCTTCCTTCAAAATATCCTCTCTTATTATGGGTAACTTTTTCAGTAAATCCTTCATCCCTTCTATATCCAAGCGATGAGTATTGTGTGAATGATATTCTTCTATTGCTCCCGCATTCGTATTTCCTTCGGAAAAGAACTGATTATAATTTAAATCACGATTATCTGCAGGTATACGATAATAGTTACCCATATCCTCCACTTTCAACATATCTTCCTTGTTTACCAAAGTCTCATAGACTTTTTCACCATGGCGTGTTCCAATAATTTTTATTTCGCTTTTGCTCTCATACATTTCTATTAGAGCTTTAGCTAATGTTTCCACAGTAGCAGCAGGAGCTTTCTGCACAAATAAATCGCCTTGTTGTGCATGTTCAAAAGCATAGAGAACCAGATCCACTGCATCTTCCAATGTCATCATAAAACGTGTCATATTTGGATCTGTCAACGTCAAAGGACTACCTGCTTTTATCTGCTCGATAAATAAAGGAATTACTGATCCACGAGACGCCATAACATTACCATAACGAGTTGAGCAAAAAATAGTCTTACTATCATCTAAGTTCCTAGATTTAGCCACCGTTAATTTCTCCATCAAGGCTTTGGACATACCCATTGCATTAATAGGGTAAGCGGCCTTATCGGTGCTGAGGACCACTACCCTTTTAATCCCATATTTTTCTGCAGCATTCAATACGTTTTCCGTCCCCAGAATATTTGTCTTAACAGCTTCCAACGGAAAGAATTCACAACTTGGAACTTGTTTCAACGCCGCTGCATGAAAGATATAATCTACACCACGAACAGCACTATCAACACTATCTGCATCGCGTGTATTGCCTATATAAAATTTCACTTTAGGGTTGTTCAAACGCTTGCGCATGTCATCTTGCTTTTTCTCATCGCGAGAAAATATACGAATTTCACTAAAGTGGTCAGTATTTAAGAATTTCTGCATTACCGCATTTCCAAAAGAGCCGGTGCCTCCGGTTATTAGTAAAATCTTATTTCTCATCTCCATATAACATAATTTAATTTAAAATTTCAATCAACTTGGTTGTATAAATTTCGGGCGTAAAATTATTTAAATAATAATCAATGCCTGATTTTGACATTATCTCATACTTCTCGCTATCCAATACTAATTTTTTTATGGATTCAGCAATTTCATTTGGAGATTTCGGATTCACGAAAACGCCGTTATGAATGTTTACCATCATCGGAATCAATCTATAATTCGTAACAATTGGTACACAACCATAAGCTAGCGCCTCCAATACCGAAACAGGTTGCCCTTCATTTATATAATAGCTAGGCAACAAAAAAAAGTGCGCGCTCTCAAACTCCAGTGCTTTATCTTTCCCGTATAACCCTTTATAATATCTTACATTATTATTTAATTTATGATCATCTATATAATTAAAAAAGGCATTTTTTGCAACTTCAATATTTTCAAATTTATCATCATCTACCGATGCCAAAAACTTACCTGCAAAAACGCCATCTATATCAAATTTAAAATCATTTACTAGTATATTAATAGCCTCTAACACATCCCAATATCCTTTACTTTCAATTAGGTTACTCAAATAAAAAAGTTTAATTTTAGTGGAGTTCTGAATAGATTTTGCCGAAATACTATCATTCTGTATTTTTTCAGGTAAGCCATTTGGCAATGAAATCACTTTAGTTTCAAAATTATTTAGAAATTTAAATTGTTTCTTTGTATAATCACCTTCAACTATAATATTATTACATTTATTAAGAATATTTCTTATTTTATATTTTAAATTTTCTGACTGTGCTGAATAGAAGCCTCCGTAATTTGCGCCGAATTGATGAGCTACAATTTTATATTTAAAAAATTTTGCAAGACGTATAATTATTGAATCCCTTATAAAACCCACTTTAGATTGCGCAGTAGTTAAATACAATGTTTGATTTTGATTCAAAATCAGTACAAAAAATAACCGCCCAATAATAAATATATAATCGATAGCCTTGATAATTGAAAATTTTCCTGAAACTTTATTATCAGTATTTTTAAAAATAGAGGTTCCAATGTCAATCACTTTAAAATCTAACCCCTTTCCTTTAAACGCATCAATTATTAACTGAAACATCATCGACTGTCCATTTACCACTGTGTTATTTTGGGTGGTAGGTCCTACTGCGATAATTTTATTTTTATTTGTCATTTTTGTTATTTTTCATCCAATTCCAAACTTCAACCAAACCATTATCGATAGTTACATTCGGACTCCAATTTAACTCATTAGCTATTTTTTGTATATTCAATACATTATAATTGCAATCAAATTTTCTCGAAATTTTTGGAATAAAGTCAATCTCTGCTCCCGCAATATTTTCTATTTTATTCAGTATTTCTTTGATTGTGTAAGGCTGTTGGCTGCCAACATTATAAATATTGCAATTTGAACTTTGAAAACTATCTTTAATGCATAAATCTATTGCAATTGCCAAATCATTAACAAATATAAAGTCACGGGTTACACGTCCTTTATCATAAAGAACTAAAGGTTCTTTATGAAGAATTGCTTTAAAAGCATATCCGATAATCCCCTGTGGCTTTATTAAATTTTGGTAAATTCCATATACATTTGAAGGCCTCAAAATATAACTTTGTAGATTAGAGTCAACTGTTAAATATTTTATATAATCTTCACAAATCAATTTTGAAAGCCCATAACTGGAAATGGGATTAGATATTGCAATTTCAGAAATTGGCTTATTTTCAGTAGAATTCCCGTACACGGCACCCCCAGAAGATAAAAATATGAATTTTTTGGCAGTCAACATTAGTGTTAACTTTTCTAAAAACTGTAATAGAGGCTTTATATTTAGTTCAAATTCTGTTAATAAACTTTTTTGGCTCGAGCTCGGTATTGTTGCACTAATTAACCAAATAATCGTTCCACAGTTTGATAATTCTTCTAGAATATAATCAGTTTTTTCAATTAAACATTCAATTAATTTTAATTTATCATTACAGATTTTAATTCTATCAACTTTACGGCCAACAACAACTACTTCGTAATTGTTCTTCAAAAAATAGTCTACTAAATTGTGTCCTATAAAACCTGCACCTCCTATTATTCCTACTGTATTATTCATATAAGTTTATTAGGTACTCCAATTAAAATTGAGATAAATAGTACTCAACATTTTGTTTTAAAAATTAATACCATTTTATACTATTATTCACGGAAGAAAGAATGTGATCATATTCCCTCAAAATGAATATTCAAAATCTATCTTATATAGTTCAAAGCATACATAAAGTTGAAGTTCGATCCAATCTTGGCAACTTTCTTGAAAAAACTTCTCTTGAAAAATAAATTGATTTCATTTAAAATTTATACACTTTTTAAACTGTTATTAAATTTTAAAAAATCTAAATTTACGATCATTTAGAAGATATGCTTTACTTAAAGTAAACGATAACAGATTCATAATAAATAATATGATTAAACATACTCATTTAAGCATTTAAAGCTTTTGCTTCCTTCATTAAATAACGTTTCTTAAGAACCCTTCTTTCCAAATATTTATATTCCGAAATTGTTCGTAAAATATGTAACACGCATTTGACATCTTTTTTAAGTCTAAATCATTCGAGACAAATTTCTCCAATATATTTGACAATCCCATGATTGTTGAGTCATAACAAAATCCTGTTACACTGTTGATAATCGAAAATGCCTCTCCACCAGTTATTGCATTAAAAGATGTTATAAATGGAACCCCAAAAGAAAAGCATTTTTGAACTGACAAACCAGCCTGCCCGGGGGAGACACAGGCAATTGCTCGTCTAAATATGGGAGCTAAAAGTAAATCAGAGGTCAATTTCCCATGAAGTATAATTGAATTATTTAGATCTTTACTTAAAATCCAATTTTTTATTTCATCCATTTGATCACCATCCCCTACGATTTCAAG
This sequence comes from Arachidicoccus sp., assembly GCF_050436765.1. Taxonomy (NCBI): domain Bacteria; kingdom Pseudomonadati; phylum Bacteroidota; class Chitinophagia; order Chitinophagales; family Chitinophagaceae; genus Arachidicoccus; species Arachidicoccus sp. Next base: position 5,774 of record NZ_JBNQGD010000201.1, read on the forward strand.
GCGGGGAATATTTCCTTTATGATTTGTATAAACAATTAAATATGCATTTAAAAGTTCAAATATTTTCTTCTGTTTATATAGACTACCAATGAAAATAAAAGAGGAAAATGTTTTTTCCGCTAAATCAAAATTAATCTTATTCTCAACAGTGTTAAAAGCAACGCTCATTTTTGACGCATCTATCCCCATTGCCGAATATTTAATAAAGGGATATTGTTCATAAAAAATTGCAAAGCCAACTCTTTTAAGTATTAATTTTCGCAGCCATAGTAACCTTCGGTCAGAATCATATTTTTTATTATAAGATGCACTTACCCCTATACCGAAGACCCCAATCTTTATATCTTTATTAGACAAAATTTGTTTAAACAATTCAAAACATCGAAAACTAAAAGGAAAAATAACAATATCAAATTCAGCTAATTTCGGTAACCCCTTATATCTTAAAAAAGGACCAAATGGCAAGACCTCGATCTGAACAGATTTAAATGATGTATTGTAATTAATTTTATTAGAGTGAGCAATTGTTAAATTCACAACATCACATAGAGATTCAAAAAGAGGTATTCTATAATGTTCTAATGTATCACTAATTAATAAGACCCTTTTCATTTTTTATTTTTTAATTCTAAAATCACATCAACAATTCTTTGAGCAGCTCTTCCGTCCCACAATTCAGGAATTCCTCCTTTTTTCCAATTCCCAGCAAACAATTTTTCAAAAGCAGGCGAAATAGACATAACATTTGTACCCAACAACTCATTAGTTCCTATTGTACATGTCTCTGGCCTTTCGGTATTATCACGTAGGGTCATACAAGGTATCCCCATTACGGTCGTTTCTTCTGTAATTCCGCCGGAATCTGTCACTACCGCTTTTGCATGCTTCACTAAATAATTAAATTCCAAGTAGTTCATAGGCTCTATCATAAACAGATTAGCTGCTGATACACCAATACCTTCAAGCATCTTTGCTGTACGGGGGTGTACCGGGAATATCAAAGGCAGTCCTTTTGAAGAGACCACTAAAGTATCAATCATTTCTTTCAAATGCTGCTCTTGGTCAACATTTGCCGGACGGTGCAAGGTCATAATAATATATTCATTCTCTTTTAGCCCAAATTTATTCCAAACAGCAGGTTGCCTAAAATAGGGCATTTGCTTCAACAACGTGTCAATCATTGTATTACCCACAAAGAATATACGATCTTGCTTAATACCCAATTCAGCCAAATTTTTATTTGCAGTCTCCGATGTAGTAAAGAAATAGTTCGTGATACTATCGGTTACCATACGGTTTATTTCCTCGGGCATTGTCCAGTCGCCTGAACGAATACCCCCTTCCACATGCCCAACCTTGGTATTTAATTTTTGGGCCACGATAGTACAAGCCATTGTAGAGGTGACGTCTCCTACGACTAATACCAAATCTGACGGGTGTTCAATCAATTCTTTTTCAAAGCTAATCATAATAGCCGCTGTCTGCTCCGCTTGAGAGCCGCCGCCCGCTCCTAAATTCGCATCCGGTTCTGGTATCCCCAATTGTTCAAAAAAATCACCACTCATTTTCTTATCATAATGCTGTCCAGTATGAACTAGCCTAAAATCTATGTCTTCGTTTTTTAACTTAGCGTCTTCGATTGCATTAATAATTGGCGCAATTTTCATAAAATTTGGTCGAGCACCGGCAACAATAGTAATATTATACATATAAATGTTTAAATAATAAATTATTATAATTCCACCAAAAGGTTTAATCATAATATTTTGAGCAACTCACATTATGGCAATGCCTTGATTTCTCTACAATAATTAATAATCAAATTATCTTGAATATCAACGAATTCCGATTCAGACCTCGCTTCAGCTCTAACAACTGGATTTTTCATTTTATAATCGTAAAATGGACTGCCCCACCACACAATTCCCGAAATTGTGTGGTTATTATAGACAACTTTATTAATCTCCGATATATATTTCACGAAATCTGTTTTTGGAATTACTTTATTAGCAAAGCCTTTAGCACTTGGCTGCCATCTGTCCGTAACAAAAGGCATAACTGGCTTATTACATATTTGTCCAAGTCTTAAAGCTAATGAAATGTTATTTGAAATATACGATCTATTTTTACCAGACGTCACTTGACCGTCAGTATATAACATATAGACCGACGGGAAAATTATGTCGGTTTCATTAAGAATAGATTTCAACCCTTCATTATTTTTTCGCCATAAATCATCCATTCCCCAAAAGGTTCTATAAGGTAATGCATAATAACCCCATCTTACATTTGGCCGCATTTTTTTAGCAATCCTGATTGCCTGGATAAATAAATTTATTGCTTGGGAATATCCAGAGGAAGATGGGTCCCTCAAAGCGGTCATTGCTTTACCTTCCCAATCTAACACGCCAATACCTTTTCCACTTACACTTGGAAATAGCACTACTCTACTCCAAATCTAAAATTCAAAAAAAAGAAAATGAAAATGATGATTGAAAATGAAAAAAAATGAAAAAAAAAATGAAAATAAAAATGACGAAAAAAAAATCCTCAACAATAGAGAAACGCGAAAAAGAAAAGAAAAAAAAAGGA
>NZ_JBNQGD010000201.1:8375-11026 GCF_050436765.1 Arachidicoccus sp.
ACCTTTTCCACTTACACGTGGAAATTTCAATAAAATACCCCTTTTCAATAATTCTACATTTAAAGTCAAATTATTTTTTGGGTCTATTGCAGCCTGACCGATTATTTTAACTTCTCCTATGCCATTTGAATTCATATAATTTCGAACACTTGCATCTATTAAACCAGAAGTTAAATATAATCTGATATTGTTATTATATCCATATATATTTGTTTTTTTCTCCCCAGTTGCCTTTACAAAAAACAAACTAAATAATATAAATAAGAAATAATTTCTAAAAAAATTTTTCATGATAAAATTTTTAATATATGAAATTTGTTTGTTTGAATAATGTTATAAAGAATTACAACTAATACAAAATTAGCAAATTGAATTAGAGTAAAACAATTAATTCAAGTTCAAGTTATTTTTTTTATAGGATGCAAATATGAGACCCATCGGTAAAAAAATTAGGATTGAAACATAAAGCGCTCCCGAAACCAAAGATTGTGCCAGTCCTTGTATTAGGATAATGAAGATGAAAATATTCGAATAATCTCGTTTACACATATATGCCGATCTCTTGAATGCGCCTATAAGAACATAAAGGAATAGCAACACCCCAACGACACCCGTTGCCATTAAGATTTCCAAGAAAATCTCATGTGGGTAAATACTAGAAACTTCAATTCTTCCTCCTATAATCGGGTGTTGCCAAAACTCTCTTTTCGCAGCATCCCAAAGTACCCCTCTTGTTATGTCTCCATTATCTTCTGTAAATTGCAATCTGTCAAATAAAAGGCTTCCTGAAACGGCAACACCATATACTAGTAAAGGAACACATATACTAAATATTAAAATGAGTTTTAACTTAGTTGCAACTTTACTGTACACAAAAAAAAGTGGAATGCATAATATAATTGCCAAGATCGATCCTTTGGAGGACCCCAATAAAAACAATATTATACTTAATAAAATATTTATGACAGTATAAATTTTATATTTAAAGGTCATGCCTTTTTTATATAAAATCTGAAATATGCATAGCATAATAGTTAAGGAAGCCGAATACGACAGGGCCAATGGAGTTAGCGTATTTCCCTCATCCCTATTCATCCCTAAGCGCCCCATATGGCCAGAAAAAATTGTCGCCTTATATTCAAAAATACACACAAGAGCCATCATAAAACCCGAAAGAATTAAGGCATCCAGAATTACTTTCTTATTATTATCATTAAAATCAATTGAACTAAACATAAAAAAAGGCAATACACAAAAGTTCAAAAAGTAAAGTACATATTCAAACCATTTAAGACTATATGGCATAAGAGGTCCAAATATTCCAAAAGACAATATTATTTTAATAATATAAAGTACTGCAAAAATCTTGAGGGTAATTAAAATATTTGTTTTCCTTGACGAAATATTTCTACTTTTTAAATTATTGTAATGTTTAAAAATATAATGTATCATCAATAATGATGAAAATATCCTTAAGGGAATTGAATATACTATGGTAGTATTTAATCCTAGTCCAATTATTATTGCCAATCCTGCATTATATCCAGAAAAACTAAAAAAGGCAATAAAAAATAAAGTAAAATTCTCTTTTATGGCTTTTAATCTCATCGTATATTTAATATTACTATAGTCACCCTTGAAAATTCATATAATGAAAATGAATTTTAATTAAATAATTTTAATCAATTTATTAACTAAGACACAATTCTTTTAAATAATCTCTTCACGGAGAACAAAATTCTTTGAAAACGCCCAGCTTTCAACAAGCCGCTTGATAAAAAATTTGTATATGTAAAGGTTGATCTAAAAACTCCAACTTTAAATTTATCATATATACTTTCGAAATCATGATTTTGAACAGTATAATCAAAACATCTCCTTCCAAATTCATGAATGCGCTCCATACTTTCATTCACTTCGTCAATTGAATATAATTTATTACTTACATGGAACCTTTCAACAGCCAAATCAAATCCAAAGCAATCAAACAACCACAAATACTTTTTCTGTCTATTTTTAAAAAAACTATATTCAGTTGTTGAAGGTGCTAATAATACCGGAATTCTTCTGCTTGAGAATTCCAAAGCAGAAGTGCCCATTGAAATTCCAAAGTCTATGTTTTCTTTTTGTAGATAATCCGATAAGCTTCTGCCCTGAATCACCCCTGGCATAATTAAATTTCGGCCCAGTCTCTCTTTAAAACCTTCTAATTTACTTAGATCTTCTCCGTTTCCTATAACATGTAAAACAATTTTATTTTCAGCATCGCGATTATAAGTTAGTACGTCATTTAAAACTAAAATCAATATTTTAATTTTATCTTTATCTAACCTGCTAATCCAACAAACATTAATGGTTTTAAGTGTTCTGTTTGTAAACTCAATTTTTCTCTGATTATTCAAGTAATCTGCATTTACGAATATAGGAATCGGCAAATAATTTGGTTCAAATTTTAGATTGAATAATTTTTTATTGGTCAAAAAATTTCTCAGGCTCATAAAATAAATGCCAAAATTCTCGTGTCCAATGCTGAGAAAACTGTTTATCTTTTTAAAATGTTGAAATTCAAAAACCTCAAAAATCCTACTTATTTTCTCTAGCATAATGCTTTTGTAAAAATAAGAAAATGCCGTTAATTCAAGAACAGCATA
>NZ_JBNQGD010000202.1:0-4973 GCF_050436765.1 Arachidicoccus sp.
AGAATTGCTTAGCATTTCAATTATGCCTACCTGACACTAAAGGTATGGACTGGATTGAAACGCTAAGTTTAGATCTTTTGAATGTTTAAAATAGACGAAGTGCACTACTCTAACAGAAAAAATTTCGGGACAAACTTATATAGCCGGTAACTATACAATAGGACATATGATTGCACTTCACAAAGACCGATGTCCATACCGGACCGACGAGACTTTAAAAATGAATCTAATCAATTATTGAACTTGCAAGACAGCTGCAATAATATCATCGCTCAAAATTTTGATTGTTTGAGTGGAAGATACCGTAGTCTTTGATAAAGCCATAATTTCAGAAAGGAGGGCAGAAAAACCTAAATGGCGTAGCAAAAAGACGCTCTAAATTTTCATAATTTTTTTGCCCTCTTGTCGGCGACCATCTTCCCCTCATTAGTAAGTTCTTCATCACTTCCTTGCCGTAGAGGTGTTGGTTTATCCACTCATTACTATAGTATTTTGTGGTAGATTTCTTTTAAGCCACCAAGACCAATTCCAGTAATGTCAATACGTTCATAAACTAATTCAATTCTGTTTAGAATTGCTTATTAACGAAATTCCAGCATCTATATATTGGCCACCTCCATCTTGATGGCAATGAATAGCAATTATATTTTTACCATTTAAATGAAGGGCATTTTGTGCTGCTTCACTCATGCTGGTAATTGTATATCCGGCATTCGCACCACTTAATTCAGCGGCCTTTACACCATTTATATAAACTGTACAGGCGTCATCATGATAAATATTTAATATCAAATTTTTACGATTCACTTTTGATAAATCGTTCAATGAAAATGATTGCCTCAGCCAAATATCATGAGTAGTCCAATCCGTCTTCACATTTTTTTCACCGTGGGTACCAAAACCTGCCAGCGAAGTCTTCCAATTCGATGCATCAAAATTTTCGCTATACCACTCTTCTGCGTTAGGTTTATCTAAAGTATATTGCCAGCTTCTCCCTGATCCTTCTGATGTAGGCAAAATAGTTGTAAGATATAAATCTTGGTGAATCGCGTCATAATTTGATTTTCGTATCTTATCTACCGGCACCTTTATGACAGCTCTGTCATAAGTCATCAGGCCATTTAATTCACTTTCTACATCAGTGGTTTCTGTATAGACGGCTGCACTTAAGCCGTCATTGGTCTTAAATATTTCCAGGTCTCTCGCAAATTCACTATACAAATTAGTATAATCTTTTACATTTTTCATCATAATATACGTCGGGGCCTTTTTCCAAATGTGATTTGGAACTACATAACCTATACCGCCATATTCCCCACAAGCCAAAGCCTGAAAATGGTTATTAGCAGGTGCTGCGGGTGGTGGATAACTGTGAATATCAAAAACATCTCCCACGCCAAAATGACTGCCACCACTCGCTTGGTTTACCAAGCGAGAAGAGTCCAGGTTTTTAACCATTTGTACCAACTCTTTTGTATCGTGTTGACCCTGACTTTCGTTGAAAATGACCCACATAACAATACTTGGAGCGTTCCAGTGTGTTTTCACCATGCGTTCTAACTCCGACTTAAACTCTGCTTTGTCAACTGGCGGTGTATGACTTGTATAAGAATTAGCCGAAGGCATGTCTTGCCATACAAGCAATCCCATTTTATCTGCCCAATAATACCACCGATAAGGCTCTACCTTTATGTGCTTACGAATCATATTAAAACCCAATTTCTTGATCGTAGACAAATCATTTTTAATAGCCGCATCTGTTGGCGCTGTATAAATACCATCAGGCCAAAAACCTTGGTCAAGAGGGCCTAATTCAAATAAAAATTTATTGTTTAAGTAAAGTTTCTTAAAACCGTGATCATCGGCCAAAGCAATCTTGCGCATGCCAAAGTAGCTATTTATTTTATCTAATTGCTGTCCATTTTTTTCTAAAGAGATTTCTAAATTATACAAAAATGGATGGCTTGGCGACCAAAGTTTTTCGTTAGGTACGGGAATCGAAAGTGCTTCATTGGCATTTCCTGTAAAAGACTTCACAGTTTTATTGCCGTCTTTAATTTTTATTTCTACAGATGTAGCTTGACTCCCATTAGTATTAACAGTAAGATTAAGTACCGATTTATCTATGTCAGGTACCATTCTGATACTTTTAATATTATTCTTTGCTACCGGCTCCAACCATACTGTTTGCCAAATGCCTGTGGTCGAAGTGTACATAATACCGCCAGGATGCAGAGACTGTTTACCTCTAGGAAATCCTCCTTTGTCGGTTGGATCATAAACTTTTACGGTAATGGTTTGCGCCTCATCGGTGTTCAAATAAGGAGTAATATTAAAACTAAAAGGATCGTAGCCCCCTTTGTGAGAACCTATACTTTTACCATTAATGAAAACCTCGGATTCAAAATCTACTGCACCAAAATGAAGTAGTACCTCTTTGCCTTTCCAACTTGCCGGCAAATTAAAAGTCCTTCTATACCACAATCTTTCGTGATGTTCCATTACACCAGACAAAGCAGATTCTACAGGAAAAGGCACTAGGATAGTTCTTGCCAATTTGCCTTTTGGAAAAGCTTCATCTGCATTTATGCCTGGTTGAAACTGCCATACACCATTCAAATTTAACCAATCTTTACGTACCATTTGTGGCCTTGGATATTCCGGTAATACATTATCCGGATGTACATTTTTGCTAAAACGAGTCATCAAAGTTGCTTTTTTGGGTGTCCAACTCTGTGCTTGAGCACCTTGTAATATCAGACCTATGATCGCAATGGTCAATATATTTTTTATCTTATTCATCAATTCAATTTTTTAAGAAAATTATTTTACTATCGGAAAAGAAGAAATTCTTAAACGGGTAGCACCCATTGGTATTAACGTTACTTCCTCCTCTTTGGTCTTTACACTAACAGGACTTTCGGGCAAAACGGCACAAAGACCATTGGCATCAATTGTCCAATTGGGTATTTGTTTGGCTTTTACTTTTATATACAAAGGCACATTGTCCGGTGTAAAAGGGAAGGAATCTGCTGGCCATCTTTTATGCACTACTTTCCAATCAGATACATCGCCGGAAGCGGTCAAATCGAGACCATAGTTCCAAGGACTGGCTGCATAAATATTATATGCAGGCCACTTACTGGCGTCTGCATTGGGCTGCCAATGCGAATCGCCAATAGCAGATGCACGGCTATCTTCCTTCACAAAACGCTCGTTTATTTTCAAGGAAAAAGTAAGTGGACCATAATTGACACTTACGCTATTTTTATTCTTTGCCCAAGTTCTTAAAGTAACTTTCATAGGTAATCGCAAAATCACTTTATCACCATTTCTCCATTGTCTATCGATACAACCATAAGCACCGGGCCTTAAATCAATAAGAGACTTTTTTCCATTTATACTGATACTTGCATTTTTACACCAACCTGGAATACGCAAATACAAGGGAAAGCTTGCTTTATTTCGCAACTTTATAGTGAAACTTACATTTTCTTCAAAAGGATATTTTGTTTCTTCCTCAAAAGTAACTTGCGTGCCTTTACCCACCATAGCAGTGACATTACAAGCGTTGTATAACACAGCTGCCAAACCGTTATCTGGCGTCGCCATCCATAAATTCTCGGCATAATAAGGCCAGCCTTGTGAATGGTTGTGTTGACAACAACGGCTGCTAAACGGATTCATCATTAAAAAAGGTCCGCTATTTTCAATGCCCGGGCTATGATTTTTGTTATCACTCACCACCATATTGGGTGCCGTTAAATAACGTAGCGATTTGAAGTCCGGCATCACTGCAGCGGGGAATGTATTAAAGGCTACATCTTCGCAATTATCGGCCCACAAAGGATCTCCGGTAAAACGCAGCAGCATTTCATCTGAAGCCATTTGTTCAACCATACCACAAGTTTCCACCGCTTGGTGCGGATCTACATATCCTTCTCGGGCATTTTCATCTGCACCAAACATTCCTCCCGGAACTTGCCCGTAAATATCCCGTACCAGATGAAAATCGTTATAGGTCGCTTTTAAATCGCTAGAATCACCTGTTTGCAGGTAATAAGTTGCCGGTTCTCTAAAACATTGGGCGATGTTCACATTATGCCAGTTGGGCAACTTATTAGCTTGTTCCCAATCGGCGGTATTTTTATGGATCTTTTTAGCCAAACGTAAAAGAGAGGTATCACCCGTTCGATTATACAACCAATAAACACTATATAAATTATCCCCGCCCCGGCTATTTTCCCAGTAATCTTTTAAGAACATACTATCTGGGAGGTTAAGTTCCCATTGAAAATATTTACTCATAAAAGGCATTACACGATTGTCTTTGCTGTAATCGTAATAAGATTGCATGCACCAAAGCATCAGCATATTAGCCCATAAATCGGGTTTCCCATTTTGAATATTAATGGGACCAAAATACCCATTAGGTTGCTGATTTTCCAACACTGCATCTATCCAGATCTTAGTTTCGGCAATCATTGAGGAATCTTTGAGCAGATATGCCATATCTCCATACCCCTTTAACCAATAGGGCACTTCTTCCCAACCATGACTGCCTTTACCATCTTTGCTCAACCAAGCATTGTCTTTTTTTTCCAACCACGCACTTATCTCCCCCAGATGCCCGGTAAGACCATTTTTCATCAGATTCAAATATTTCTTCACCCAACCTGTAGGCTCAATACTCCCAATCGGTAATTTTATAAAACGTAGCGGCTTTAACGGCGCTCTATTGCTGACATAAAAACTGTTTACTGTCGTCACCGGCGGCATTTTTACACTTACCACTTCTACGCTTTCTTTGCTACTTTGCCATCCGATCCCCAAAACACAAACCGCAGCAAGAACAAATCCAACCCAAATAAATTTTATATATTTATTCATATTTCTTTATTTATTCAATTCATTGTTTAGCACCTTCATAAAATAACCGCCTACCACACTGCGTGCCTGGAAGCCAACGTGCT
>NZ_JBNQGD010000203.1:0-671 GCF_050436765.1 Arachidicoccus sp.
ATCTAAGTGTTTTCTCCCTCTCCCGGTTTCTAAGTGGTTCTCCCCGTTTGTTCCCTTGTAATCCCGTACTAACGGGGTCGGTAACAACCCGGCTTTCGCTAAAAGATTTATTGAACTGTTTATTTTTACCCCGTTCGATCTCTTGAAATAATTCCCATGATTTGTTGCATCCTTCGGTGCTTGCCCTGGTTCGTTCGCTCCAGGCGTGGGCAACAAACCAGATACGGTCCCTTCTGTGGGGCGCATTGACGGCGCAAGCTGGAAGTAAAAACGGCAGGACTTCGTAGTCCGCAGTTTCCAGGTCAGCCTGCACCTCGTTGAAAACCAACCCTCGGTTCCAATTAATAAGCCCGCGAACGTTTTCGCCCACAACCCAGCGCGGTTGAATTTCCCGAATTGCTCTAAGCATTTCTGGCCACAGGTGGCGTTCATCCTCTTTGCCGAGCCGCTTTCCTGCAATGCTATAGGGCTGGCAAGGGAATCCTCCGGTGAGTACGTCAATTTGTCCTCTGTGAATAGTAAAGTCTGTTGTTTTAATATCTTCATAGCTTATTGCTTGTGGCCAATAATATTTTAAAACCTTCCTACAGAATGGATTTATTTCGCAGTTGAATATATTCTCCCAGTCCATCCACTGCGCCGCCAGGTCAAAACCACCGATCCAGAAACTC
>NZ_JBNQGD010000203.1:698-1473 GCF_050436765.1 Arachidicoccus sp.
TTAAAATGTATTTTCGTTTGGTTCTGAAAAATTTCGGATGTTATTGTATGAAATCGGCTTTAAATCATTTTTAAATTCTAAACTTCTGAAATTATTATGCGCTCCGTTCAGGATCATTAACCTATTTCCTTTGTTAATCAATCTCCCTTTTTTTAGCATTAATTTTATGATCCATTCCGGATCACCTTCCACCCATCCTGGGTATTCCCTGTCTGTTAGTTCTTCATCCATGTGAATAAATATTACATTATCTGCATCTTGTTCTATGGCTCCCGATTCTCTCAAATGGTGTAGTTCTGGTTCTACATTAGCCCCTTGTCTGGAAAGTTGACATAAAAGAGCAATCGGAATATTACATTCCATTGCCATGCTTTTTATATCCCTCGTATTCCCTGAAACAATTGCCTCCCGATTCTGGCCCCTCGCTTCTTTCGATGCTCCGATAAGTTGTAGATAATCTATAAAAACAGCCTCAATTCCGTGTTTTGCCTTCCAGGTCTTTATAACCGCTTTCATTTCCGTAGTGGTCATAAAGCCTTTATCATTCATGTAAAAGGGGATGTTTTTTAACTTCCCGAAATTATTACCCAATAAGTCCCATTTTGATTGATCCAAAGCGCCGGCCCTGATACTCCCTACAGTTTCCCCAAGTTCTCGGCTTAGAATCTTCCAAATTATCTGTTTATCCTTCATTTCAAAACTGAAAAAACCAACAGGGATGCCGTTTTTAGCTATGTTTATAGCGATATTCAAAGCCAGAGTAGTTTTGCCCATT
>NZ_JBNQGD010000204.1:0-8992 GCF_050436765.1 Arachidicoccus sp.
TATGTCCGGAAAGGCATATCCTAACCTTATCTCTATGCTGATAAAATAAATCTTTCAAAGCCTTGCAGTCTGAATGCCCGCCACCGACCAAAACTTGTGTGGTTCCTAAGATGGGATAGTGGGACATGAGCAGCACGTGGCTTTCCGGGGGCAATTGCATCAGGTCTTGTTTTAGCCAGTTGAATTGGTCTTCATCCAAGGAAATATCTTTGTTGTTTCCATCCAGAACAATAAAATGCCAGTTACGCTTATTGAAACTATAATATCTGTCAGGAATATGGAGACGCTTCACAACATATGGTTTGCCATACATCTCATCAGTTTGGCTTGGCGCTTTCCACCAGGTATCATGATTTCCGATACAGGCATATATCTCATAGCCTTCAATTTCCTTTATGCACTCATCCCATATTTGCCACAATGCCGTTACCTGCCCCCTTATTACATTATCGTAAGAGGCGTCGTGAATCGAATCGCCGCCGTTAAGGAAAAAATCAGGCTTGTGTTTCTCCAATATCATTCGCAAGCACTTGCGGAACCGATCTGGCGCATTATCCCCTTCACGAATGTGGACATCCGTTATATGGGCAATGGTAAGCACGGGTTTTGCCTTTCTCTCTCGTGCACCATCTCCGTTATTTACTGCTTTGACACTATTTCCCAGTAAAGGTGCTGCCGCCAGAATCCCCATTTTTTGTAATAATTCCCTTCGTTTCATAATTGAATATTGTTAAATATATTTCCGAACGTTCTTAACGCTCTTAATGGTTACATGCATTACCATCCAAACGGTTGTTTTAGGTTTGGATTTAATGTAATCTCTTGTTGTGGTATAGGACGATAATAATATTGAGGAGATACAAAGGCTCTCGTAACATTTTTGTTAGCAAGAAACCCTATATTTCCACTGGTTCCATTGGTAAGATAAATACTGGGAGCAACCCCATCACTTGTAGTAGTAAGATAAGTGAATTTTCCTCCGATATTGTTATATGCTGTTGAAGAAAGCGATGCTTTTAACGCTGTCGTGTCCGATTCCTGGTTTAAGATGGCAATATCCGGTAAGCCATCGCCAGTTAAATCGATTCCACCAAGTTTAGGAACATAAACACCTACCTGGCCTGTAGCCAATTGTGAGCCAATTGCCCAACGTTGCATATCATCGAATCGAAGACCTTCACACGCCAATTCCACCCTACGTTCTCTACGAATCTCAAGGATCAGCCCTTTCAAATTTCCAGTTACATTCGGGTAATATGCCGCGAGAACCGGATCTATATTACTTTGAACTGCGGCAAGTTGCATGGAGGGCATTCCAACGCGCTGACGAAGAAGATTTATGGTCGCATCTATATCGTTTTGCTGTATACTAAGCCCTTGCTCCGCTTTTGATTCGATTTCATTTAATAGAACTTCTGCATACCTGAACATCGCAACAGCTGAATTGTTTAACCCATAACCAGCTCTTTGAGAAGGATCTCTGGGATAAAATTTTACCTGGGCATATAAACCAAAAGTGCATACTCCAAAATACGGATAAGAATTGTTAGTATTACTAGTAAATCCGGGATAAACATAGGTCTCGGCGAGTCTCGGGTCACGATTTTTAAAAACACCTACATATCCGATAGTATCATGTCCTGGAATATCTGTAAAACGGCTTCCGTCATTCATAAGGAATGTTTGCTCTAAGTTCTTGCTTAATCCATAATCAAAACTTAATACTAATTCCGTGCCTACACTATTCAATTTGGGATCATATTGCGCCCATAGCAATACTTCGGGATTGCCGGCAAGTGTAGTAGCATCAAAAAGATTCCTGAAATCTATAGCAGAGGATCCTGAAATATGAAATAGCCCACCGGAAATAATTTGTTCAGATGCCCATTGTGATTTTTGGAGAAACCGCATATAATCATTTGTCAGTCCTAGTTCGGCATGATATTTCCGATAGGTTCCTTCATACAAACAAATCCGGCTCATAAGTGCCAAGGCACTCCATTTGGTTATACGGGTATAATCTTCATTGGATGCCTGCTTAATATGATCAACCGCAAACTGTAGGTCATTCAGAACGGAATCCATTACTATAGCTCTTGGTGTCACAGTTCCATACAAAGCAGCAGTATCGGTATTATCTATCGCATGGTTTATCCAAGGCACATCTGAATATCGTTTTACCATGCCGTAATAAAACAGTGCTCTAAAGAAACGCGCAATCCCCACATAACTATTTATATCGGCAGAATCGCCCGCTACTCCGCTTATATGATCAAGCATGAAATTGATAGACCGAAGCTTAGCCCATGAGGATCGGGTCCATCCACTCGAATAAGTAGTAACATCTGACGACTTTAGGATGCCCCTTGTGAGTGCATCTATCTCATTTGATTCGTTATAAATAGATATATTGTCAGAAACATTGTCCGTATAAGGAAATGACAGTTGCGAATAAAAACTGTTACAATAAGTATTTAGGTCTGCCGTATTTTTAAAAAAGTTTTCCGGAGCTATACTTGTTTGCGGATACTTATTGAGGAAATCTTTGTTACAAGATGGCAACAATAAAGAAAATAGCGTAAACAAGCCGAAAGCTGCAAATATATTTATGCGTTGCATAATTTTTATTTTTTAATTATAATTTATTAACAAGAAATATTTAATTACAAATTCATGTCAAATCCAAAAGAGAATGTTTTTTGAAACGGATAAATGTTTCCTGCCAGTCCCTCCGGATCCAAACCACCTTTCAATGAAGTAAAAGTTAAAAGGTTTTCTGCGCTGAAATAAAATCTTAAACTTTTCAGGCCCCATTTCTTCATTAACAGCGAGGGGAGAGAATAACCAAAAGTGATATTCTTCGCCCGTAAATAACCCGCATTTTGTAAATACCTTGTTTGTGGTAGAGATAATTCACCGGATCCATCCGCTGAATATGCTTTCAGTCTCGGGAAATAACCGCTGTTCGGATTATCCGGCGTCCAGCGATCTTCGTTAAACTTGGTAAGGTTTGTCCAAGGCTGCGCATATAACCCCCAAAAGTAGATATTGGATGAGTTTGGATACCAATCCATTTTACCTATTCCCTGGAGGAAGATCCGCAGGTCAAAACCTTTCCAACTTGTACTTAAATCCAGACTGTATGGAAATCTTGGAGAACTGTTACCAATAACTTTTCTATCGCCCGGATCGCTTAAAGTATTATTGCCCTCCGTAATTTTCTTATCGCCATTTATATCCTTAAACCTCAAATCGCCAATTTCCATCGGCTCATTAGAATAAGAAAGTATTTGACTTTCATCCAATGCGGCTATTTGATTTGCATTCTGAAAAAAGCCGTCGTTTACCATTCCCCAAATGGTCCCGATCCGTTCCCCCTTATAATAATTGCTTAATAGTCCGGTAGGATTATCATACTTGGTAATATAGGCGTTACTGTTGGCCAATGCAACCGTAGCAGAAACGGTCCACGGATATCCTGCTACTTTGTAGTCATCATGCCAATTCACAGAAAGATCCCATCCGATTGTTTTTAAGTCAGCAGCATTCGTAACCGGAGATGAAGCACCAAACACTGCTGGTAATGTTTTACTTGGCACCAGCATTCCCTCAGTATATCTGGTGTACCAGTCATAACTGATTGTAAGTTTGTTGTTTAAAAATCCCAAATCCGTTCCGATATTAATCGTTTTCACTTTTTCCCATGTAAGATTTGATGATACGACTGCAGGTAAAGTCACGGCTATCGGCTGAGTCCCATCAAGAATTTGAGAGATTTTACCTGATCCTAAAGTGGCTATATAAGGATAGTAACTATTACTTAATTGATTACCCAACACACCATAAGAACCTCTCAATTTGAATAAACTCCAATTTTTTGGGGATATTATATCGTGAAAAAAATTTTCTTTAGATATTACCCATGCAGCCGAGCCGGAAGGGAAAAATCCCCACCTGTGATTTGCCGGAAAGCGAGAGGAGCCATCGTCTCTGCCGTCGAATTCCAGAATGTATTTATCGGCATATATATAGTTTAGTCGGTAAAACAATCCCCTAAGTGCATAATCGTTAATTGATTCATTTCCGGTCGCTATTCCGGTTGCTGTTTGGATAGACGGCACGCTTGAAGTAATTAAATCTTGTACGTTAACGCTGGAATAGTTGGTTTGATAATGCTCCTGATTAAATCCGGCCAAGGCATGGATCGAATGCTTTCCTAATGTCTTTTGATAATCGGCATACACGTTGTAAACATTATCGGTAGTAGATGTATAATCATTTTGGGCATAGGAAGCACTGATTCCATCTGCTAGCTGATATTGCACAGGCTGCCCCGGACCTGTAACATAGGGAACCGGTATTGCGTAAGTTCTTTGGGGTTGATTGGTATTGTGGAAAGTTCCGTCAGCCTTCAATGTCAAATCTTTTTTTATGATATCTATTTCTGTGTTGAATGTGGTTAAGAAATCGCCGATATTATAATTTACGCGTCCACCGTTTTTCAACTGACCTACTATGCTGGATCCTGATGAAGTATATGAGCCGTCAGGATTATATACTTCATCTGTGGACGGGGTTCTCATCACGTCCCAAAACATATAGACATCATTATTCAAAGGATAATTATAGGAAGTGTAATTATATGCAGTATTATTCCCTATTTTCCACCATTTGGTAATTTGATAAGTAGCACTTGACCTCAAATTATAGCGGTGAAATATATCTCCATTTTCTTTTAACAACCCCTGTTGGTTATAATATCCCGCAGATAAAAAATATGCCAGTTTATCGTCCTTTTTTGCAACACTTATGTTCGCTGTGTAGGTAGGCGCATTTTTACCAAATATTTCATCCGGCCAATTTGTAGAACCATAATAAAGATATTGTGTAGGATTGTCCGGATCCACTATAGTTCTCGGCAATGAAGGGTCTTTCTCTAATTGTTTGGCATAATTCAACGCAGTTTGCGAATAAACCGTACCCCATGGTGTATAGGCCGCATTTTTGGCTTCCATTATTTGAAGGGGGTCGGTAATTATATCAGGGCCGCTGCCAATCGTCCTATAGGCCACATTTCCCGAAGCGTGGACCTGTAGCTGATTTAATCTGGCACTTTTTGTAGTAATCAGCACTACACCGAAAGCTGCACGTCCTCCATAAACAGCCGCAGCTCCGGCATCCTTAAGAACAGTAACATTTGCAATATCTGAAGGATTTAGTGAAGCAAGTTGGCCTGCACTAAAGGGAACATTATCCACCAATATTAACGGAGTACCCGAACTACTGATGCTTGCAAAACCGCGAATATTGAATGAAGCTGCATCATCAGGCCGCCCCGAAGAAGGAGTAATATTAAGGTTGGGCAACACCCCCTCCAAGCCTGCATTTATATTGGTAATAGGCCTCGATTCCAATACAGCTCCCGAAACGCTGGCAACTGCTCCGCTAAGATTTATTTTCTTTTCAGTTCCATAGCCCACTACCACCACGTCATTCAGCCCCTGATTAGTACTGGTAAGAACTACATTTAATGTGGTTGAGTCGCTTCCTCCCATTGCAACTTCTTTGGTTTTGTACCCAATGGACGAAATAATTAACACAGCGTTTGCCCGTGCAGAAACAGAAAATATACCGGCCGTATCGGCCATGGTCGTAGTAGCTGTTCCTTTGATCGAAATAGTAGCATTGGGTACTGCTGTACCGGTTTCATCTTTTACGGTACCTTTTACCGTGATTTTCTGGGCAAGCGATAATAAAAAGGCCAAACAAAAACTAAATGTGAGAATGAACTTGTGCATAGTTTGTTTTTTTGTTAGTAATTGTGAATGGTTTGAGTTTCCGTTAAAAATTGATAGCAAAATAAAAGATATAATTTTCGGGTATCGCTTTAATCAAATTAAAAAATTATCATTTTTAGATCGCTCGATTATTAAATAATTAGATTGAATATTCATTCAATAAAAATATTAACATTTTATTGAAAAAAACAATGCCCCTAAATCACGTTTTTCTGAAATAGCTGTAAACAGTGAAACGCAAACGTTTGTTCTTTTTATTTGAAAATTAAAAATTAATTTCCTTTACCTTAGCTTCTTAGGAAAAGATATCGTCAATTTCAATTTTAGAGAAGAGATTTTATGGGAAGAAAAAGCTTAAAAGAGCCCCGCCAGAAAGAAATCATAAAAGCATTTTATAAACTGGCCAAGAAGGAGGGCCTTGAGAATGCTTCCCTTGCTAAAACTGCAGAGATTATAAATATTCCTCCAAGCCTTATCATTCATTATTTTCGAAATAAAGAACACTTGGTTTACGGATTGGTAGAGTACATTCTGGACAAATATCTACTCATTTTCAATATTAAGAACAACAATGATTGTACATCTTTAGAAAAATTGATGCACGTCATCCAAAATCTATTTTCTGACAAATGGAATATATTGTTTGATGACAGTGTATCATACAGTTGTTATTCTCTCGCATTCAGGGATAAGGTAATACAAAAAAAATATGAACTGCTTTTAAATGCACTTAGAGAAAAGCTCGAGCAATTAATTGTTGTGTGTAAAAATGAAGGTGTAGTTAAAGTAGAGGATGCCGTATTTACTGCTGATCTTATTTTTGTAATAGTAGATGGTGCGTATTACTATCTAAGTCTTGTTTCCAATAAAGAACAATACGCTATGAAGCTTCAGCGATATAAAAAACATGCCATAGGACTATTAAACATATCCCGATGAATCTCGCTTTTTAATGATTAAAAAGCAAATGCTCCAAGCTCAAATGATGTTCACAGCTACACTCGCTCAAACAACAATCCCGAAAATATTCAAAATGCAATAAAATGGACTCCTGTTTTCGTTTTCTTTAAACTCAATAGAAAATACGCGATGATATGAATCTCTGATACGTAAAACTTTATTGCATGTATATGTCGTCGCAGCTGCGGCACCGACCGGCATAGCGTATGACCGGCTGAAGCCGGAAAAGAAAAAATCGGCGAAACCTAAAAACAGGCAGAGCTGTCTTTCGTAAAGCGGATTCAGATTTTTGTGTTAAATTTTAATATTTAATAATTTTGTCTGATCTTGTCATTTGTAAGAAAATCGAATCTATTTGCGGTAATATATTATTTGAATTGCAATTCTATATTTTAAACGAATTTTAGTAACGAATATTTGCATCTCAATAACGTAATTCGTTATCAAAAATTTATCTTCGCAGAAATTATCAATATCCGAAAGGTTTTATTTATAAATAATGGAACTAAAAGTTTATAATTCGCTCACGCGACAGAAAGAAATATTTACGCCCATTACCAAGGGATATGTCGGCATGTATGTTTGTGGACCAACCGTAAGCGGCGAATCACATCTGGGTCATGCAAGGCCATACATAACTTTTGATGTAGTAAATCGTTACTTGCAACATCTGGGGAATAAAGTGCGCTATGTGCGAAACATAACTGATGCCGGTCATTTCGAGGAGGAGGGAAAAGAAGCGGAAGATAAAATTTCTTCTAAAGCTTTCCTTGAAAAACTGGAACCCATGGAGCTGGTAAAGAAATATACCGATCTTTTTCATTGGGGAATGCAAGAGTTTAACACGCTTTCACCAAGCATCGAGCCTACGGCAACTGGCCACATTGTAGAGCAGATCGTGATGATTGAAAAAATAATTGCCGATGGGTATGCTTATGTAGCAAATGGTTCTGTATATTTTGATGTAGAGAAATACAATCAGGACTATTCCAAACAAAATATGCCTTACGGTATTTTGAGTGGTAGAGTTTTGGATGAGACGATAGAATCTACCCGTGATTTGGATAATCAGGAAGACAAAAGGAATAAAGCAGATTTTGCTTTATGGAAAAACGCCCCACCGGAACATATTATGCGCTGGAAAAGCCCCTGGGGAGAAGGATTTCCAGGATGGCACATTGAATGCTCCGCCATGAGTAATAAATATTTAGGTGCCGAATTTGATATTCACGGAGGTGGAATGGATTTACAGTTCCCCCATCACGAATGTGAAATAGCACAGAGTGTTGTTTGTAATCATAAAATCCCTGCACGTTATTGGCTGCATAATAATATGATTACCATCAATGGCCGTAAGATGGGTAAGAGTTATAATAATGTGATTAAGTTAACCGAGTTGTTTAGCGGTAATCACCCTGCCTTGGAACAGGCGTATCACCCAATGGTGATTCGATTTTTTATTTTACAGACACATTACCGTTCTACTTTAGATTTTAGCAATGAAGCGCTGAAGGCGGCTGAAAAGGGTTTGAAAAGGTTATTGGAAGCCAATGAAATTTTACAAAATTTTTCTTTTGTTTCCGAAGAAGAACCTGCCGACACAGCACTCGAAGACAAAGTAAAAAGTCTTTTAAACGAGTTCGATGAGTTTATGAATGACGATTTTAGCACGGCTAAAGTTTTGGCAAATATGTTTGAGATCGTCCCTATTATCAATGGCATAAAAGATAAACATATTGCAACGGATGCTTTAAGCAAAAGCACCATTTGTTCATTAAAAGAAAAAATGAATATTTATATAAAAGATATTCTCGGTTTAAAAGATATTACGGAAAATAAGGGAGAACAATTGCGGGGTGCCATTCAGTTATTGATAGATATGCGCAAAGATGCCAAAGCTAAAAAAGACTTCGTAACGAGTGATAAAATTAGAAACGAATTATCAGCGCTAGGCATTTTACTGAAAGATGAGAAAGATGGAGCCGTAAGTTATAGCTTTCTGTAATTTCTTTTCTGGAATGGCAAAAAAAAGCAAGTGAGATTTCACTTGCTTTTTTTATGTCAACACATAAGCCTAATTTCCATTAAAAGAATTTAGACCGGTAGTCTTCAATTTTAGCACTTTGTTGCAATGCATTAATGAAATGACCTTGAATTTGTTGCAACCAGCTTTGTTTCACCTGTTTTGAACACTTTTCGGTAGCCAAAAACACAACTAGTTGATATTGAATTAA